>CAYGMR010000221.1:0-9122 GCA_964350725.1 uncultured Ardenticatenaceae bacterium
AAACCATCCAAATTCGTGTAAATTAGTGAAATTTGTGGCAGAAATCTGGAGTATGTAAACGCCCTACCACCCTCCGTGACACGGTTTTCAGTTATCCTCAATAAACACACAGTAACCGCGAAATTGTTTTCGCGTTTTTGAGTAGCTAAGCCAGCGCGAACTTTAACATGTAACTTATTTACATGCATTGTGTTATAAAACCAGCATGACTAATAATGTCAACGTCTAGATACCCGTCTGCAAGGGTAGCGCACGCGAGAGATACCAACATAGTTATATTCAGGACAGATATTTATGGACAGCAGCACATCCACAAAACGGCGCGTAGTCATCACTGGCGTCGGCACACTCAACCCACTCGGCAATGATGTGGCCACAACCTGGCGCAATATCGCAGCAGGTATTAGCGGGATTGGGCCTATCACCCTGTTCGATGCCAGCGACTATAAAGCGCAGATTGCTGGCGAAGTGAAAGATTTTGATCCCACCCCATTGTTCGGCCGCAAAGAAGCGCGTCGGCTTTCGCGCATGTCTCAATTTGCTTTGGCTGCTGCCAACCAGGCACTCGATGATGCAAACATCAAGGTTTCAGACAACAACCGGGATCGGATTGGTGTGGTGATAGGCAGCGGGATGGGCAGCCTGGATCCCATTGTGGACAATGTCAATATCCTAAATGAGCGCGGACCTAACCGGCTCAGTCCCTTTTTTGTGCCGATGATGTTAGCTGATACACCAGCAGCGGCCGTTTCCATCACATATGGACTCGCTGGCCCCAACATGTCTGTCGCCACAGCTTGTGCCACCGGCAACAACGCCATTGGCGAAGCCGCTGCTATCATCGCTCGCGGTGCCGCTGATGTTATGGTGGCTGGCGGATCTGAGGCATGCATTTTGCCCATTGCCATTGCGGGCTTCGCAATTATGAATGCCTTATCGACGCGCAACGATGCTCCCCAACAAGCTGCACGCCCATTTGATCTAGACCGTGATGGTTTTGTCACGGCTGAAGGTGCAGCCATTCTAATCCTGGAAGCGTACGAACATGCAAAAACACGCGGTGCCACCATTTATGGGGAGTTGTTGGGGTATGGCACAAGTGCCGACGCTTATCACATTTCACAACCCAAAGCGGATGGTTCTGGGGCTGCCAGAGCCATGCAGGCCGCTTTGGATGATGCTGCTCTAAAACCAGAAGCTATTGATTACATCAATGCACATGGCACCAGTACGCAGCTAAACGACCATGCAGAAACGGCCGCAATCAAAACGATCTTCGGGGAACATGCTTACAACATACCAGTCAGTTCGACCAAATCGATGCATGGGCATTTATTAGGGGCGGCGGGGGCTTTAGAGGCGATCATTGGGCTGCAGAGCATGGCCCATGATTTACTGCCACCGACGATTAATTTGGAAACGGCCGATCCTGACTGCGATCTCGATTATGTACCCAACGCGGCACGCAAAGCCACCATCAACACCGTCATGTCCAATGGGTTTGGTTTAGGCGGCCATAACGCCACAATCATTTTGTCAAAGCTCACCTAACTCATTTAGTTTTCGCTCTAAATCACGCTCAGTACCTTGCATCCCTTTATCAATATGCGGGTAAGTCAACCAGACCAGCATAAAACCGAACATCGCACCTGTAAACGCGCGTAGGAAAGGAGAGCTTTCACGCAAGGGGAAAACATCGTTGAGAAAACTCAAAGGCGGTAGTGCCGTCCCATATTGGCTTAATAATTGACTAAATCCATCCAAGGCGATGGGACCTAATCCAAATACAATAAACGCCCACACCGGCAATGGTTTGACCGTACGATAACGGCGTAATAAGCCAAAAAGCAATCCCCCGATCAATACAAAACCATAAATCGCCATGTCGCGTTCACACAAAGCCATCTTGTATCCCATGGTTGCGTTGCCTAGAAAACGGCGGGCGGGCAGCAAAAAAGTAGCCCACTCAGCCGGATCAGCTGAAGCCGCAGCAAATTCTGGTATGCCGTCCATATATACTTCAATGGGTGCCAAATCTGTTCCTGCGAGTTCACGTGGATAGGCGTATTGCTCGCCACCGATAAAGAATGAGCGGGAAGCCATTTGGTGGCAAAGCGGGCTGTAGATGGTATAGATCATTTGCGCGGGACGTGTGGCACCTACGCTCATGAGTACCGGAGCCAAGATGGGCAAACCGATGTAAATAGCTACAATCATATTGAGTAAGGCCAACCAGTGTCGGCTGACCCAATAGACCATTTTATCGATACGGATGGTCAAACGGTCTGGACGTTTTTTGTCAGGGGCAGAGTCAGGAGTTGAGTTAGTTGTCATATGAGAGGAGTTTAGCAGAAATATCTAATTTATGTATCCGTCTGTGGCAAAATGTCCGCTAGATATTCATTTAGCTGGCCTTCGGTAAGCAAACCGCGATGAATCGCTGTGACTTCACCTTCTGCATTTATGAAAAACGTCGCTGGTAAGCCTACGGCACCATACGCATTAGCAACTTTGTGTCCGCTGTCTAGTAACGGTGTAAAGGTCAAGCCCAATTCGTCATAGAAAAAGCGGCGCACTGCGTCTGGATCTTCATCATAGTTGACAGCTAATATAGCCAATTCATCATCTGAATAGCTGTTGCGAATTTTTTGGAATTCAGGCATTTCTAGACGACAAGGTGCGCACCAGGTCGCCCAAAAGTTAACCAAAACAGGCCGGCCAGCATAATCGCTCAAGACGAATTCATTGCCATCCAAATCATTGAGTGTGAAAGCATGCGCCTGGTCACCGATATTCAGCGGTGCACCACTGAGGGGGATGGGAATTTCTTCGTCATCGGCATTGAGGTCTGGTATTTGTTCAAATACGGCCGTTTCGTCGCCACCGCCAAAAATTTCACCCCCAAACAACAACAGTGCCAGAGCAATCCCTAAAACAAAAATACCCCCGATAAATAACCAGGGATTACGGCCGTTGTTTCCATTTTCTACTTCATTTTCGCTCATAATTGCTTACTAACTGTTTAGGTAACAATAGGAACACGGAAAACCACAGAGAAAAACAACAACACTTTCAAGGTCATTTCTCTAAAACCTCTCCAGAAAACTCCGTGTCTGCTCCGTGTAAATGTACTGATCTTTGTGTCTACTTCGTGATACTTGCTACCCGTTAAAGAATGTAATCACTTTATCCTCGATATCTGCAAACCAAATAGCCAAATCAGGTGGTACCAGGGAATTAAATGTAGCCAAACGGCTGCTTAATAGCAACAACCCCATCAAAATAAACAGGAGGCCGCTAATCGTTTGGGTTGAGTGTAAATGCAAGGTCGTGTGATGATCGCCGGGGGTTGTATATATCCATAAAGCAACTGCAGCCAGTGCAATGACCAATAAACCGATTTCGTGAACGGCCGTAAAATCTTGTGCAGCAAATAAGGACAAGTTACGGAATGCATATTCACCAGCCGCAACCAAGATGCGCCAAATGGCGAAAGTCCAGATGGCACCCACGACAAACATATGCACATCCACGTCCCAGCCCTTGCCACGCATGATACGCCAGAACAAACTTTTGCGGCTGGCGCGTCCAAAAAATGTGGAAACAATGATTAAAGGTAATCCCAAACCCAATGCATAAATGAACAACAACATCGTGCCATTGACCACCGAAGCCGTCCCTGCGGCTAAAGTCAACACAGCACCCAAAATCGGACCAACACAACTTGACCACCCCACAGCAAACGTCAAACCGAAGATAAAAGAGCCCCACAACGAACGCTTATCAACCTCAGTATCACTGGCCTGCGCCGACATGCCGCTAAATCCGCGACCTAACAAACTCATCACACCAAAAACGAGCACAAAAGAACCACCGATCAACAACAAAAGTTGTTGGTTGTTCAAAAGTACACGCCCTAATAACGAAGCGCTAGCTCCCAGCAGCGCAAACATACTGGCCAACCCTAACATAAAAATGACGGTGTTCGCTAATATCTGTTTACGGCCGCTTTGAAAAGCAAAGGCAAAGTAGGCGGGTAAGATGGGCAAAGTACAGGGGGATAAGAAGCTCAACAAGCCGCCCATAAAGGCTAAAATTGACAAGGCTATGAATGATTGGTTCTGCAGGCCAAACCCAGTTTGCTCCGGTTCTGGCTGACCGATTGAACCAAAAATCAAAAAGCCAATAACTAGAATAACCACCCCGATAAGCATCATGCGCAATATTGAGCGCGGATTTTGAGCGGATGGTGCTTTTATTTCTGACATAAATTCTTCTCCAAGAATAAGGTTTCGTTTTTCATACAGTTGACGCACTACCTTTTAGTGATCTTACTTGTCGTTGTTCGCAATATGCCAGAAAACGGGTGATTTTCGGTACGCTTGGTTACGAAACGGCCGTTTCTTCATCTTCTTGTAATATCTTCTCCATCAACTCGATATCTTTTTCCAGGTTACGCTGCCGCATCGACAGACTAACAATATAGACCACAACAATCAGCCACATCACAAAATAGCCCAACAACAAATAACTGTTGAAACGATTAGGATCAACACTCGGCTGCATAAATGTCAGCAAATAAATCAATAAAGTCATCATGCCTCTCCTTGTAAATGTGCCGAAACACGCATCTTTAATTGTTGAACATCATCCGAAAGCCATTGTAAGCGTATCCGATTTATCAACCAGGTCACATAAAAAATCGTGAATGCAATCACAGAAATATTTAACGTGACCACCATTTTCAAAGAATCAACTCCAGAAAACTCTTGCAAGCCCTCAGCCGCCCCTTGCGCCGCTTCGGTAGCGCCGCCAAACACAACCGGATGAATATCGCGCAAAACGCGAATGCTCACATAAGTCAAGATCACCGTCAAGAATGAAATGATCACATAAATTGCAGCAAAACGACCACGGCGCTCTTCATCTTCAATCGCGCCGCGCAACATGAAGTAAGCTGCATAAGCCAACCAAGCAATCGTCACACCAGTCAAACGTGGACTCCAAATCCACCATGCATTCCAAGCAGGCTTGCCCCATACCGAACCAGCCACAATCGCCATGCTCAGAAACACCAGCCCAATCTCGACAGATGCCACAGCCAGCGTGTCCCACTTCTTGTCCGGTTTGCGTAAAAACATCACACCACCGATGAGGGCCACAAAGAAAACCAATGCACCAACCCATGCCGAACCCACATGAAAATAAAAAATGCGCTGTACATTGCCCATCGTTTTTTCAACTGGCGCATAAAAGAAAATCGTAACTAAGGCAACAACAAGCGCAACAAAAGCTGTTACATTTAAGATAGTAACCGTGCGGTTAATACGTGCATATTTCACAAAACATCTCCTCTGTGATTGCGGATTGCAGAATGCAGATTGCGGAATGATGTCAATTTCACTCCGGACTCCGCAAACTGAGTTCCACCCTCACCTCTAGGATTCTACTACATATTTATAAGTTATCAGCCCTGCAGTAAGCATAAGCAAATCATACAACAAGACGAGATAAACGGCACTCTGTACCTCTCCCCAGGGTGGTAGCTGCGGAAACATAAAAGCTGATGTCGCGATAGCCGCTGGCAACACCAAGGGTAAGGCCAAAGGTAAAAGCAGTACAGGCAGCAAAACTTCGCGGGAACGCGCTTGAATCGTCATTGAGGTCACAATCACCCCTGCAGCAATATAACCAACTGTACCAAGTGTAAGAATTAACAATACTTGTGGCCGCCAAAATGGTTTATTAAAAAAGACAATGAAGAGAACAATCAATATGGCTTCAAGCAAAAGTGTAAAAAACGTGATGCTGATGACTTTACCCAGGTAAATTGCGTTGCGCTGGATTGGCGCAATCAGCAGCGCATCAAATGTTTGATTTTCGCGCTCAATCGATAATGAGCGATTCAATCCTAAGGTGCCGGCCAGCAAAATTGTCGCCCACAATAAACCGGTAGAAACTTCGCGCACAGCCCCCATATTCGTTTCCAATGCAAAATTAAACATGATGACTGTCACGACAGAAAACATGACCATAATGCTCACAGTTTGGCGTGTATGGCGCTCGATCTGTAAATCCTTCCAGATTACCGCCCACATTGAGCCAAGAAACGAATTTGTGTTCGACTCCGTCTGCGGGGCAGATGTCAATTGTGAACTCATATCATCTCTTCCTTTATTGAAGCACGATTTTTGGGGCGCAAACGCGTGTGCTGGGTGTATAAATCAAGGAATTCAGATGGTGATATTTCTGTGCTGGGGATATCAGCCACGAGACGACCTTGTTTAAGGATCGCAACACGCTGACATTGTTCAAGGCCATGGATGAGATCGTGTGTGATCATTAATATAGTACGGCCGTTCTCAGACTCACGTTGCAAAAGGGAATCCAACAACTGGGAAGCCTCTTGATCCAAACCGGTATAGGGCTCGTCCAGAAGCAGCACATCCGGCTCATGCAAAGTGGCACGCGCAATCGTCAAACGCTGCACCATTCCACGCGAAAAACCACCAACCGTATCGCGCTGCCGTGCGTATAAACCAACCTTCCTTAATGCAGCGTCCACCCTATCCTCAATATCCTGCAATTGGTATAGTTTGGCAAAAAACGTCAAATTTTCAGCAGCCGTCAAATCACCATAAAGCAATGATTGGTGCGACACCAAACCGATATGCCGACGCACTCGAGCCGCGTGTTGTGGAAACAGCCAACCGCCCACATGCACTTCCCCTGCAGTTGGCGTTAACAATGTAGCCACAATACGCAAAAGCGTGCTTTTACCTGCGCCATTAGGACCTACTAAAGTAACGAATTCACCTTGTTGCACGTGCAAATCAACACCACGCAAAGCTATATTGAGACCATAATTCTTGGTTAACCCACGAATTTTTATCATATAGCCTCAATTTTAGTCCCGATTGAGCATGTGACAAACTATTTTATATTTATACATGCCAATCGCGGCCTGCTATTAGTATGATGATTTGCTGGTTTTCATCAGAAAACGGCCAATAAAACCTCATTAACCCTCCGAAACAGTAATATCGTTAATTTCTGACTCATTTTCAAGCCATGGAGACTAGACAAAAGTGCCGCTTTGTGTATAGTTGGCTTTGTTAAATTTGAAAAAACCTTGAAATTATTAGTAGGAAACACTCCCTGGTGGATAAAATCGGGACGATTAAGCGTCAAATTAGTGACATTATTCGCATATACCGTCATTAGTTATTATCAATACTTGATCTGTAAAACTGTTTTCCCTATAATTTATTGAGAATCTGGGAAGAGGCTTATATTTTTGGAAGTTCTATCATCATTTTCGGGGACTATTACCCCATGGTTATTAGGTACGCTGTTATTACTCAGCTTTGTTGTGCTATTTGCAGCATTACGAAGCTGGCGAGAAATGAAGCGATCCCCCTACTTCTTCCAACGCCTGCAAGCCGGTAAACGTCTCCAAACCTATTTTTCAACCAGCTTAATCCTATTTGTCATCAGCATCGGTGTCGGTGCATATGCGTGGCAAGAACCAGTTGATGCAACACAACGCATGGCAATTCTTGCTAATACCAAACCAGTAAAAGAAGACATTCAAGAATTAATGAGTGAATCACCAGTTGTTGCACCGGTTCCTTCTCTAATCGACACACCCCAAGAATCTTCCACCGACACACTCGCACAACTTATCAACGTTACAGACACTTTCACAGTGACAAAACCTGAACTGCCATCTGCATACAATCAATTTGAAGCAACGGCCGATTTGTCAGAAGATACTGATTTAAGCTCCCTCATATTCTCGACTGAAGTCACCGATAATTTCGAAGCAAAAAATCCACAAAAAATCTTTAACGAAGGCTTTTATACAATTTATGCCACATTTGCTTATGATGGCATGCAAAACGGTATGGAATGGGCTTGGATTTGGCGGCATAATGGGAAGGTTATTGACGGGGGCAATGAATTATGGGCTTATGGGGAAGATGGCCCCGGTTACATTTTCTTAGGTCCCGATGAAGGATTTTCTGCTGGTCAATATTCTTTGGAAGTATGGGTTAACGAAGAGCTATTGACGACTTCTACAATCGTTGTCAATGGATCCGCTGCGGCAGCCGGTAACTAAAGAACAAGTCTCTACAAATGAATACCATATGAAGGGAACCTGGCAAAGCTAGGTTTTTTTGTTATATGTGTCCTATACACTATAAAAACTACTGGTGTATAGGATACCAACAAATATGAAACGCTTTGGGATAGTTATTTTTGTTATTTTCAGCGTGGGCGTGCTACTTCTGCTCAATCGCTCTACAAATCCAACAGTGGCCACAAACGCCGCATTGGAGACACTTTTGGTTGACGATGGCAGTAATGCTGGCTTCAAACGCGCCACCGAACCAAACGGCATTGAGTTTCCGCGTGACCTTGGCCCGCATGAAGATTACCAAACCGAATGGTGGTATTACACGGGCAATCTGGAAACAGAAGACGGCCGTCCCTTCGGCTTCCAGTTCACAATTTTTCGACGTGCATTAACACCACCTGACAAAACATCTGTTACCGCTATGAACTCCACCTTCCGCACCGACCAAATCTATCTGGCGCATTTCACAATCAGTGACATCGCAAACGAGGAATTTTACGCGACCGAACGCCTCAGTCGCGGGGCAGCAGGTCTGGCTGGCGCACAAGCCGAGCCTTATCGCGTCTGGCTAGAAGATTGGTCTGTAGAAGAAATCGCACCGGGACAGGTACAACTGCAAGCACAAACGGATGAAGTTGCGCTGGATTTGATGTTGACCCAAACGATGCCACCTGTTTTGCATGGCGATGGCGGTTTAAGCATCAAAGGGGCAGAGCCAGGCAATGCGTCCTATTATTATTCATTGGTGCAACAAGCAGCCACAGGTGACGTGCAGATTGGCGAGGATTGGTTTGGGGTAAACGGCCGTTCTTGGAAAGACCATGAGTATTCAACCAGTGCGCTCAGCCCTGGCTCTGTGGGTTGGGACTGGTTCTCATTGCAATTCGACGACCATGCAGATGCCGCCGCCCTGATGTTGTTCCAAATTCGACGCGATGATGGCTCAATAGAACCTGCATCGAATGGCAGCTTCATCACCAAA
>CAYGMR010000222.1:0-9117 GCA_964350725.1 uncultured Ardenticatenaceae bacterium
TGGAAATAACTGAACTATTCGAGAAATTATGATAGTTCAGTTGTAAAGAATTTGTTTACAACTGGCTGCTATTCATCTTTATACCCCAGCACACCCCACGCCGCCATCACCATCCCAACCCCCAGCATGAGGGTGAGCGCCATCACCGAGATAACCATAAATGCACTAATCGGCTCCCAGTGATATTGAGCCAAAAGCGGCGAGTACATCGGGCTTGCTGGTTCTGCGTACACATAATACAACCCCGCGTATGAGACGATAGCCAATGGCAGAGATACCGCAAAAACCGCCAAGCTTTTTTTGTAGAATGACGACATATCAGCCACCCCCCTTATCCAATGAAAATGTCAAAACATCGCCTTCCATACGCGCCGGGCATGTCGTAGGTTTGTCGACTGTCAGCCCGTGGTATCTCAGGAATCCGCGTGCGCTGACATTTCTGGCCGTTTGCCCCTCGCGTGCCTTCATGCTAAATGCGTTTTTATCATCAGGTTTTGCGGCACGAATACCGATAAGTTTGCGAGTGTCATCATACAAAAAAACGACAGCATCTGAATTAATGGCCTCAACCGCTGCCCGTGAAATTGTCATAGTTCCCGCAACGTAAACAGATACAGTTTGCTTCCCGCTTTTCCGGTTGAGACCCTTCTCATACATAGTCCAATTTGTCATCATCGCCCCCTACCTATCGTACGAATCAGAAATATCCCGAAGACGCAAACCACTACCACGAAGGCAAGCGTCAGATGAAAATCGCCATACGACACGCCCTCGACGGCACGGTCTGCCCACAGCGCAGTCACCATCAGTGCAATCATCATGATGCTGCATAATGCTATCATCAATCCTGTTACTTTTCTCATTGTATACCCCTTTCGTTATGCTAAAAAACTTGGTCGGTCTGGTCGGTCTCCCAGTGTACGACCGACCAAAATTGATAAAATTCTAATTGGGTGGGGGGGGCTCTATCTCGAAGAATTTACGGCCGTTTTCAGTCAACCGATACCCATTCCCATACTGTTCAATAATCCCCCCATCCAACAATAAATCAGTATTTCTTTGATACAAATCAGGATGCCAGGGCGATTCTTTTGTACCTTGCCATACCTGCGCTTTGTTCCAGAAGTTTTTACGCGACGGCCATTCACCAATATCACGAACCAATGACATAATTTTATGAGGGAAGAATACGCCGCATGTCGTCATGCCACGCTGTGAAATTTCCAATAATCCAGGTGAATGATTGGCGCGTTGCATTCTGACCATTCGCACCGGCTCAGGCTCCGGTTCCTGGTATTCGCGTTCTTCTTCAATGATTGGGTATTCGCGACTGAATAACGAAATAGCAAGAAAAACAACAGATACAAATCCAGCTACCATTAAGCCGATTCCGATTGCCAGCCACCATTCATTCCAGAAATATGCAGCGCATTGATAAATACGATTAGCATGGATGATGGTTAATGTCATGCCCGTGCCAATGGCAACCAACGAGAAAAACAAGTAAGACAGCGGTTTCCCGATTTGCTCGCTTGTATCATATTGACGCGGGTTAGCTGGCCGTGATTTGTATTCTAATACCACACGTTTAGTCATTTGGTTTGTACCATTCCTCATATTTCTTCTGCCATTCAATATCAGCTATCAGTTCGGTTGCACGGTGCGCGTTGCCTATCCATTTGTCACGTAAATCGGCATATGCGCGATATTTCGCGGCTCGGTTCGGCTCTGTAATCCCAGGCTCATCCGCCATCTGGCTGATAGCATTCTGAAATTCACGCGCCCGCTGCTCTGATAGTTTTCTGGCGGCTTCTAGGATTTTAATCCGTGTGTCCATAGATAGTGCGCCTTATGGAGAAGTGTCAACCGTGGTTGACGTTTCTTATCACCTAATCGCCTAACGCAACCTGAACCAAATCGGCAATCATGTTCAATTTTTCGGTCATTTTGTCTATAACTCTATTCGCCATTGCAAGCTGATCACGACTGAATACAACCTCCATATGACTATCACTGGTTGCGATTTCGTGAATGCTATTTAATGCGCGTTCTCTTTGACTTTCCATTGCCTGATACTCCGTCATCATTCGTGTTCTAATTTCCGATAATTTCGCGCCGTCTGTCATGGCATTCCATGATGACCAGCCCTCCCCGTCAGCGTAAACGGCCGTGTACTTCATGGTCACCGCGCCTGTTTTACCGAGTTTGTTAGTCATCGTACACAACCCCCACATCCTCAAGGATTCGTAAGAAATCCTCGAAATACAACACAACCAGATCGGGCTTGTAATCAGCACCGGCTACAAATACGTGAATGCCGTCATCTGGCTGGATTTCGTTAATTTTCGTCGCTGGGGGGTATCGCTTCCATTTCTTAGTCTGAATGTACAGGTTTCCCGTTTCGGCCAAATCCACGCCATTCTCGACACCCGCATGATTTGTCACTTTGCGGCGTGCGTTCGGAAATATGCGCTTTAATGCGTTGGCTATTTCGCGCTCATATCGCCCACCCTTGTCGCGTTCTTTTTTGCTCATGGTTGCTCCTTCAGTTACTCATTTATAATTTTTGATATAATTCACCACGTCGTTAAAATCGTAACGCGGGTCAACTGCCAGGCGGTACGAATAGCCGCCTTCACTGCTGACGATTCCATACAGTGACAGGTCCCCCGCTGCGTCATCCGTTGCAATAAATCTGATCCACCCCGCCCGCGACGAAGCTGATGATAATCTGATTGCTGACTGCTGCGTCATTTTTGGCTTACTCATGGTTGCTCCTTTGCCGGTATTACGCGACCGGCAGCGCGTGATAAATTACTCGGCGTATGCTCCACCAACCGTTCTTGCAAACACAAGGGTGTGTGGCTTCTGCGATTCTTCTTCCTGGTCGCGTTCGGCTGCATGTTTTTTCAATGCGCGGTATTGGGCCAACCGACCAGCAGAATCTTTGCTTATGCCAGTATATTCAAGTTTCTTGAGCGCGTTTTTTACCGCGTGAACGTTGTCATAGCGTGGTATAAATTCCACGCATTTGTCGAGGAATTCGGCGGCGGTGGCTTCTTTAATGACAAGTTCGTCATCGGGCACCGTGTCACTTTGGGCGGCCGTTGACGCTTTCTTTTCGGCGGGGCTTGGCTTTGTTGTTGGAGTGCGCTTCTTTTCTGCGGGTTCACCCGACAACCATTTTTTGAGCGTGTCAGCAAGCTGTTTACCCGGCTTGCTAATGACTTTACCGGTTAATTCAGTACACCGCGTTTTGCTGACAATCGCGTTATTCTCGATGTCCATATCCAAAAAGACATCAAATTCGTATTCAAAGCCATCTCTCTGGATTGGGGCCATACCAACTTTTTGTGGCGTTTGTTTACCGTTTTTACCGACAGTTAAAATGTAATCCTGTTTACTGCGCATTGTGCCGATAATGTGAATATCAGCGGATACAATCGCCTCAATGAGTGCGTTCTGGATCGGCGTGCCTTCACTCCATCCCGCGTATGTGTTACCGCGAAATTTCTTGGAGGCATTCTCTACGATTTCTAGCAATCCCCCTGGCCCGTTCCAAGCGTGTGACAGGCTGTCCAGCACAATCACATCATACCCTGCGGCTGATGCTGCGTTTATGGCCTTGACATACTTATTGGGGTGATACGGTGGCGACATTTCCGCCACGTCGAAATTAAAAATATCCGCATATTTTGACGCGCTCCCGTGTTCGGTGTCAACATAGGCGACTTTCCCCAACCCAGTCCCCACAGCTAAGGCAGTGTAGGTTTTGCCTGACCCGCTTGGCCCTGCAATTGCCAGTCTTAATTTTGATTCGTGTTTTACTGCTTGCTTAAACATTGTCTATCTCCTATCCAAAAAGCGCCTCAAACACCTTCTTGCGTTTCCAGTCACTTGTCATTATTTCGGCGATTGACGCACTCATTCCTGCAGAAAGTTGTTTCGCCATTTCGTCGGCAAAACCCACGGCCGTCTTTACAACGACTTCTTTATTGGTTGCCAACGCCGCGATTACATCCGCTTGCACGTTGTCTTTGTACCATTTGGTAACATCGGCCTGGACTTCCTGCTCGAGCGTCCACTTGATTTTGTACTTCACGTCGTTAACGGCAGAATTTACTATTTCTTGTGAAATTGCCTTCTGCGCATCGACAAGGATCGCTTTAATTTGCTCTTGACTTAAATACTCACTTTTAATTTCCATAATTTCACCTCTACTTAAAATGGTATATCATTGCTGGGCGCGTCTTGCCCTCGCCCGTAGCCCCAGGGCTTGCCACATTTTCGACAAGCGACTTCATCGCCATCTTCTCTACAATAAAAACGCTCAATGATGGTTGTTTCCTCGCAATGCAGACAATATCCTTTCCAGATTTTGCCATTCAATGCACGTGCCAAGTCGAGCTTTGTTTCTGCTAGTTCGCGGCGGAGTTCTGCTATGTCGTTATTTTTCATAGCCGTGGCTCCATGCAGAAGTCAGCGGCTGTGTAATGTGGCTCTGTGACTTTAAGATACTTTGGCGGCTCAGGCCCCAGCATCATCGTCAATGTATCTTCCGACCAACCGTAGTCATGATACCCGGCATTGAAGTTGCACACCCACAGGCGCCAGGCTGGGTTTATTGGTTTGACAGTTTCTTGAGTTTCGTTTACACTAGTTTTCATCATTCGGTCTCCTTACCGGTTATTGTCTCGGAAGACCCGCCCCATGTGAGGCGGGTTTTTTGTTTTGGGTGCTGCTAAACTTCAATCATTACGTCTTGTTCAGATTCACACGCGGAAACCATTGTCAATTGATCGATTTCCTGATTGCCACCGATTAAAATAAAAAAGGCACTTCCATATTCGTTGTAATGCGAAAAGGTATAAAATCCTTCTTCATTTAGTTCTGGTATAAAGTGGTAAATCTTGCCGTTTGTGTATTTCATCGTTATCATCTCCGTTTCGTTACCCGCCCCGTGTGAGGCGGGTTTTTTGTTTTGGTTGGTTAGATGTCTTCCCCGTACTGAGCATTTGGGTCTTTGCCGCCAAACAGAACCATGCTCCACGCGGCATCGTCATCTCCATTTCGTATCCTTGCCCCACTCGCTTGGGAGGGGGCGGGGGTGTTAGCGGTTTACCGATTCAGACCATACCGTCGAATCGTCTCTCGTAATAATTATTTGCTTTGCATCTTGGGAGATGCTATCGAATGCAGCAGCCTCAGCCTCTTCGACTGTATCAAAATAAAATCCAGATTCCACTGGCAATGACCGATGATAATCGGTTACATTTATCCAAGCCTGAAAGTGTGTTCTGTGTTTTGCGTTCATCGTCATTATCTCCGTTTCGTTTTGTCTCTCAACTACATATACAATAGCACACCCTTGCCCCCTCGTCAACCCCTGAACCTGACAAAAATAGGGGTTGGCAAAGGGGGTTTTCTCTGATAGACTATAGGCATGGAAGCAAAAACTATTCAACGAATTACCGGGGTTTCTCGGACGACAATATATAATGAAAAGCTCCAAAAAATGAATAACGCAGAGCTAAAAAACTGGCTTACTCAGAAATTGCAGTCGGTGAGTGCAGCTATAAGCGACTTAGAGAATGCACGCGATGGATACAATGAACTGCTATCATTGTTGAGCGACGTATAATACATTGCTCCCGCATACGTGACCGCGTGGCGATTGGCTGCCAGCCCAGGACTGGAACCCCCAGGCACGGCACAACCAGAGGGCTAGACGGTGCGGAGGCAGTACGAGTAACGGCCATATTTTATTAACCCGTAGTACCATGATTTCAAACGGCCGTTACTCGTTTCAATTAACAATCATCATACATGGCGGTACGGAGGCGCACAGCGTTAAGGCGCGGCATCTTCGGCATGGACAAAACGGCACACACCGACACAATGCAGGATCGTTACCTGTTACCGCTACTCCGAACGCCGGCCGTATCTTGTTAGCCATTGGTTTGCAGATTTACGAGAATCGCAATCGGCCAGTGTTCGTTTCCAGCGGTGGCACGCAGCGCACATTATAGACACGCCACCGCGTTTTATTGTTTTATTATTTTATTAACTGATAGGAGATAACAACTGATGAACGCAAACGGGTACGAAGAGGTAGTAGGGCCAGAACATATTGAATTAACCGTCAAAATTTCAGCGGAGTACGTGGGTACGCGCATTAGCGGGGCATGCTTAGTGAGTGATGAAATTACGCTCACCCTGCCTCAAATGGACAGCAAGTATGTAATATTCCCGAAAGTCATGGAAGGTGCAGTAAGCCAAATCATTGATGCTCACCGCCAAAAGGTGATGGCTGAGAAAAGCAGAATCGAAAAAGAGAAAAAAGAAAAGGCCGAGCGCGAAAAGGGGTTGAAAATGGGACTTGAATGGGGTGACAAATAACACGCCACCGCGTTTTTATTCAGCAATAACGGCCGTTACCCCCTCCTGCGGCCGCTTTGCACAGCTCCGGGAACATACCAGCCGTTCCCGGAGCTTTATTATCAGAGGTAGAGACAATGACAACAATAGGAACATACTTCTCAGGCTTCGGTGGCGTAGACATTGGCGCAATGGCGGCAGGTGTCACGCCTATATTCGCCGTCGAATGGGATGCTGATTTGGCAGCCGTGTACCGCCAGAACGTCGGCGATCATGTCATTGTTGCAGACGTGACAAAGCTGGACGTTGGCACGCTGCCAGAGGTGGACATTTTTCACGCTTCACCCCCATGCACAAACGCAAGTGTAGCCAATGCAAACGCGGGTGAATCACCTTTTGACATGGAAATGGCAACGGCCGTTTGCCGGTATATCGTGGCTAAACGGCCGTCAATCTTCACACTAGAAAATGTGTATATGTATCGCACGTTTGAGAGTTGGAGACTGATAGCCAGGACATTATTAGATTGTGGTTACACCTACAATTATTGGCATTGCAATTTCGCTGATTATGGCGTGCCTCAAACTCGTAAACGCATGATTGTTATTGCTAGACGCGACGGCAAAACGCCAATGTTGCCAGAGGCAACGCATGCAGAGAATCCGCAATCCGGTTTGTTTGGCACTAAAAAGCGTTGGGTGTCATGGTATGAGGCTGTCGAGGATTTAATCCCGACGTTGCCCGATTCGCAGTTTGCCCCGTGGCAGTTGAAAAGGTTACCGGAGGAATATAAAACTATTCTTGTAAAAAACGGTGATGAGTTTCCAACTATGCCAGACAAAACAACCCCATGTTACACGGTTTCATCATCAACGTGCAGTCTGGGGAAAGCCTTCATAATGAACGGTGCAAATCCAAACGGTAACGAGACAAAGAAGTACAGGGAAGGCGATCAGCCGCTAAAGACCGTAACAAGTGACATTAGCGGTGCGCGTGCTTTCGTAATGTCTGGGGTGAACGCAAGTACGGCGCGGCCAAAATGCGCAAGCGAACCATCACGAACCGCAACAAGTAGCGACTACAAGGGGTTTGACATCGCAAGCGTTAACGGCCGTGTCGTCAAAATGACACCCCGCGCTATCGCCAGGGTTCAATCATTCCCAGACAGCTATGTACTGCCAGACCGTGCAACCTTAGCCGTGAAGGGATTGGGCAATGCCGTACCGCCGCTGTTCGCTCAGCGGTTGTATGAAAGTTTGAGGGAGACGACATGAACAAAACAGATTTAATGGGTAAACGGGTTTGCGTATCCAAGAAGTTCGTCAGGCATTATCACGGGTTAGAAAGAAAATGGGAGGTATTCGAGACACCCAGTTTTTATGGCTGGGTTGTGGGATTCAGAACCATTAAAAGCGGGTATGTAAATTATGTGCATAATGAATACGACCCAACAGTTTTTACAGCAACCGAGTATATTCCGTGCGTCCTAATTTGCACGAACCCGTACGAGAAGCCGGTGAGGGTTCCAGTCAGTGAGATTGAGAAGTATTTGACATGAAAAAAGACAGCCGACAAATTCCAGGTGGCACTATTCTAAAAACGGCCGTTACCCACAATCCGCTGCTTAGAGACGCAAGTGGGGCACTGCAAGAGCATGTGCCGAACCTGGGAGCAATGAGTGCAGCGGAGGCGCTGTGGAAAGTGGGGCGGTTAATGAGCGAAAACAGTAACACAAACCGCCGAAGTGTGGTATAATGAAGGCGTGGCTAACAGTGCATGACGGTGTACTGGACAGCCGTTACCCTTAGCCCGGTTGCCACATCTTCTATTTTTATTGACGGCTAAGGTGTAGGCTAAGGAAAGCTCAATGAAACCAACAAAACTTCATAAATCAGCTAGATGGTACGCCCGTCATGGGTGGTATGTTGTGCCATTACATGAGCCGCTGTTCACCGATGGCGTGTGTAGCGGTTGCAGCTGCGAGCAATGGCGCCGCGACAACGGGCTGCCTGACTATGTTTGCCCTTCTCCAGGAAAACACCCGCGCATGAACGCCTGGGAGGAAAAAGCGTCAAACGATATTATACAAGTGGATAAATGGTGGCACTTTTGGCCTAATGCTAATGTGGGGATAGCCGCCGGGAAGTCCGGCTTAGTCGTTTTAGATGGTGACAAATACAAAGACGGCGCTAACGATTGGGAAGCTGGGGAAACTGTCACAAGTCTTACCGGGGGCGGGGGCGAACATTGGGTTTTCAAACATCCACAGATTGACGAAAAATTAGGTAATAGCAAAGGCAACCTTCCCCAATGGATTGACGTGCGCGGATGGGGTGGTATGTTTGTTGTCCCACCGTCGCTGCACCCATCTGGGAACCATTACGAGTGGGAGTTAGAATATGGACCACATGAGATTGCCCCAGCGGCGTTGCCTGATTATTTAGAAGAAATGCTTGCTGAGGCGGTAACGGCCGTTTCCTCTACTGAATTCAGCGAAGATTGCGGCGTGCCGAACTATGATAATTATGCTAAGAAAATGTCGGGCTTGCTACTTGCCGTCCTTACCAAAGACAGAAGCAAGCAAGATTTCTGGATTGTACGCGGGTTGATTCGTGCTGGCATGAGTGATGACCAGATACGAGCTATCTATCTCAGCTCTGATCCAACTGGCAAGTATTCCGAGAAGAACGGGCAAGGTGATAATTATTTGGCGGCCACTATAGGGAAGGCGCGTGGGCA
>CAYGMR010000223.1:0-7514 GCA_964350725.1 uncultured Ardenticatenaceae bacterium
CGGAACGATTTGCCAAATCGTTTTACAACCATCCGTCAAACTTTGTTTGATGGACAACTAGGAGTTTGTCGGAAAAGTCAGATTCTGTCTTTTTTCTTTCACTGGCAGCCTGCTAGGATAGGGAAGCAAGATGAACACAAAACTTAAATGGGGTCAGCGTGGTGAATGGTATGTCGTTATGCAGGTTATCCTGTTTGCGCTGATATTTTGCGCGCCTTTGGTTTTGCCAACGTGGCTCAGTTGGCCGCAGCCTTTGGATGCAATTGGCGTGATTGTTGGCGTTGTGTTGGTTTTGTTGGGGGGAATTTTGGCTGTGGCGGGGGTTTTGAATTTGGGGCGGAATTTAACGGCCGTACCGCACCCCAAAGAAGATGCTGTTTTTGTTGAACACGGCGTTTACCGCCTGGTGCGCCATCCGATCTACAGCGGCATTATCTTTGGTGCAGTTGGTTGGTCCTGCCTGCAAAACAGTCTGTTGACCTTGCTGTTGGCGCTGCTGCTCTTTCTCTTTTTCGACATCAAATCGCGCCGCGAAGAAAAATGGCTGGTTGCAAAATACCCAGCCTATCCGGCATATCAAAGCCGCGTGCGCAAACTCATTCCGCGTGTCTATTAGTTGCGTATGGTTTTTAAGTAATACCTCAACAGATCAGCCGCGACAGGATTCGATTCTCCCAACAATCCAAACGACACACTGCTTTGTGCCGCTTCTATGGCTAATGCTTTTGGATGGGACGGTGCTTGAATCTCACGATTACGTTTGTCCTGCATGTAAACGCTCCTGTTGTTTGGGAATGCAGAGAGTATCCCCATAGGAACAGAATACACAGCAATCACCCGGCGCAGGCTTGATCGGCATGTTGCAGTTTGCGCAGCGGTGGGAAATCAGACAGAGATCGTCCGGGATTTCCAATTCCTCGCGAAAGCCGCAGAAAGGGCAGGTAAGATAGGTACGGCTAATGATGTTATTTTCCATTTTTGTGTCCTTGGGGTTCGTTTCCATAGCAAAATTGTAACTATTCAGGTGCTCCGGCCGTGTCTCCTGACCGTCCGGATAGTGTCGCGGTGAGGACACCGGCCACAGCCAGAGAGGGTGTATAGTTACGCAAAATTTATTTGTGAACGAACCCTTTGTGTCTAACGAAGACGCACAATGTCGCTGGTAGCAAAAATAGGGCCGACGGTGAGTTGTAAAGTTGGGCCGGCGTATAGGGCGGGTGGGACGCTGATGTCAGCCAAGTACAGTTCGCCTACATGCGATCCAACTGACCCTGTGAGCAGCCCCGCTTTGGGTAAAGCCAGCGTCATGGTGGCGGTCGCTCGAATGACCGGCTCATAGAGTGTGCCGGTGGATGTGTCCAGGCCAGAGGGGGCATCCAGCGCCAAAATGGGGGCGGCCTGCCGGTTGGCCCAATTAATTAGGTGGGCGGCTGACCCACGTGGGTTCCCCTGTAAACTGTAACCGATGATGCCGTCTATGATGAGAACGGCCGTTGCGCCAACATCTGTTTGCAACCCTTCCCCCACTTCCTCAGCCAATACCACTGGTACATGCATGCGTCGTAAAATATCCAACTGATGCCCCGGTACGGGCGCGAAATCTACATCCGGTTTGGTGATGAAAACGCGTACATCTGCGCCATAGTTATGCAGTCGGCGGGCGCAAACCAATGCGCCGCCGCCATTGCCGCCAGTTCCGGCCAGAACCACTACCTGTTGGCCGCGTGGATCGCCATTTAAGAATCGCTCACGAGCCAGATGGGCCAGGTTGCGCCCTGCATTTTCCATCATCTGAGTCAGGTCAATTCTGTAATCTTCCATCATTGCCCGGTCCACTTCAATTATCTGCTGCGTGTCCACAACAGGGACATTTTCTTTGGCTAAGACAGGAATGTTCATATTAATCATGCTCGGCACAGCTATAACGCCATTTACGGCCGTTTCTCCCCAATAATTCATCCGCCGCAGCCGGCCCCCAACTACCCGGTTCATAAATCGCCATGGGCGACACGGCCGTTTCCCATAGCTGCAAGATCGGGTCAATCGTACGCCAGGCCGCTTCGATGCCATCACTGCGCGTGAACAGGGTGGCATCCCCTTCCAGCGCATTGAGCAAAAGCCGTTCATACGCTTCCGGAATGGCGCATTCGCCAAACGCCTCGTCATAATGAAAATTCATGTTCACCGAGCGCATCTCTGCCGCTGTATCTGGCACTTTGGCTTCAAACCGTTGGTGGATGCCTTCATGTGGCTGAATGCAAAGCGCCAAATAGTTTGAGCGTAATCCCGCATCTTGTGGCAGATCGAACATCATATGCGGCGGCTGTTTGAACTGGATCAGGATTTCGGTTGCTTTTTGCGCCAGCGCCTTGCCAGATCGCAGGTAAAAAGGCACGTTCTGCCAGCGCCAGTTGTCAATGTAAAGCTGCAACGCGGCGTAGGTTGGCGTTTGTGAATCGGGTGCCACGCCGGGCGCATCCCGATATCCGTTGTACTGTGCCCGCACGGTATGCGCCGCTATCTCATCTGGAGTCATGGGACGAATGGACGACAGCGCTTTGACTTTTTCGTTGCGCACAGCATCAGCGGCAAAAGAGGCGGGCGGTTCCATGCTGACCAGCGCCAGCAGCTGCATCAGGTGGTTCTGGAACATATCACGCAGCACGCCTGCCTGATCGTAATAGCCGGCACGATGCCCCACGTCCACCGATTCCGCGACTGTGATTTGCACATGATCAATACTGTTGCGATTCCACAGCGGCTCGAACATGGTGTTGCCAAAGCGAAAAAAGAGGATGTTTTGCACCGTTTCTTTCGCCAGGTAATGGTCAATGCGGTAAATCTGATGTTCGGCTAAATTGGCGTGGATGGCGTGGTTGAGGGCTTGGGCCGAGGCCAGGTCGTGTCCAAAGGGTTTTTCGATGATGACGCGCCGCCACACTTCGGCAAGCTCAGTGGCCGTTGAGCCTGTCGAAACAGCTTCCTGAACCATTCCCGCCGCACCTAACTGAGCCACAATATCGGCGAAAAAACGGGGCGGCGTCGCCAAGTAGTAAAGCCGATTGCTTTCCTGTCCTTCAATCTCATTCAAAGCTGTTTGCAACGCGGCATAATGGGCGGCTTCTGTAAACCCGCCAGAAACGTAGTGTAGACGATTGACGAACGTTGCCCACTCTGCTGGCCTGAACGCTTCATCAACAAATTCAGCTACACCTGTTTGCATCTGGCGGCGAAATTCGGCCGTGTCCCAATCGGTAAAAGCAAAGCCAACGATTTTGGTGTTAGTCGCCAGCCGGTTCTTGCGGCACAGGTTAAATAACGCCGGAACCAGCTTGCGCCGGGTTAAGTCGCCGGATGCGCCAAAGATGACAATAGTGGTCGGAGGTGATTGTGCCATCGCTTATTCTGCCTTTTTCACGGCATGGCCGCCGAATTGATTGCGCATCGCCGCCAATAATTTTGCCCCGTAACTTGCTTCCTGACGGCTGACAAAACGAGCCATCAAGGAAGCGGTGATGACGGGGGCTGGCACATCCAGGTCTACCGCTTCAAACACCGTCCAGCGTCCTTCGCCGCTGTCAGACACCCAGCTTTTGATGTTGCTCAGTTCCTGGTCTTCTTGCAGGGCAACGGCCGTTAAGTCCACCAGCCCGGAACGCACCACACTACCAAAACGCCAGATTTCAGCAATATTATGCAGATCGAGATCGAACTCTGTTTTTGCTTTCATGATTTCAAACCCCTCGGCGTAGGCCTGCATCAGACCATATTCGATGCCGTTGTGGATCATTTTGACAAAGTGACCGGAGCCGCTGGGGCCAACGCGTCCCCAGCCGATAGCGACGCCAGGCGCTAATGTTTTTAGAATGGGGCTGATGTGGTTAACGGCCGTTTCCGTTCCGCCAACCATCATGCTGTACCCTTCGGCCAGGCCCCAAACGCCGCCGCTGGTGCCCACATCCACATAAGCGATGCCCTTTTCGCGCAGCATCTCGCCGCGCCGCAGCGTATCTTTGTAATTACTGTTGCCACCATCTATCACGATGTCGCCTTCATCCAAAATATTGCCCAAAGCGGCAACCACCCCTTCGGTGGGTTTGCCGGAAGGTACCATGACCCACACAGCCCGTGGCGCGCTGAGTTTGTGAGGCAGGTCGGCCATGGATTTAGCCGCGCCAGCGCCAGCGGAAACGGCCGTTTGCACCGCTTCCTGATTCAAATCCGACACCACGACCCGGTGCCCCCCTTGTAAAAGACGCTTCGTCATATTCGCGCCCATCTTGCCTAATCCAATCATGCCTATTTCCATTTTGTTATCTCCTTATCTTTGAACGCCTCTACAACCACATCTTCATTGAGTGCATGAGAGCATAATTCGACCGCAGCGCGGGCATATGATAACGCCTTCAACTTCTCGGTTTGTACCAGCGTGCCATCCAGGTCAAATATCATGGTGGTGATCATAAAATCACCTCGCCCAATGTTAGTGCGGCAACCAGGATGAATAGAATGGCAACGGCCGTTTCCATAGTGCGCTGTGAGATACGGCTGGCAACGATGGTTCCCAACTGCCCGCCAATGATCACGCCTGGTATTGTGAAGATGACAACGTTCAATACCAATTGCAAGACATCGCTGCCAGCCTGCATAAACTGGAAGAAGTGGGCAGTTGAGGCAAACAAAACGGTGACTGCCACCACAAACACGCTGGTGGCAACGGATACTTTGCTGGGAACACGGCAGCGCTGCAGCAAGAAATATCCGTTCATTTCACCCAGGCCAGTGGAGATCATGCCCACAAACAAGCCGCCGATGCCGGAGATGAGACGGCCCTGGGTGCGGTTGCAAACGGTATAGCGGATTTCTTCGCCTTCACGGGTGATTAGAGATGTTTCCGCATTTTCGCTGCTGGGTAGTAGTACATTTAACCGTGTAAATGAGAAAATTTGATTAGGTGAGTTCATCGTAGAATACTGATTGGTCAATCACAACAAATCAGGATGAAAAACGATGAACCCACAAACAGTATTTTGCCCGAATATTGGCTGTCCTGCTAGAGGACAAGCCAATGCTAATAATATCCATGCACATAGCCACGTCGAAAAAAGATATCGTTGCGACGTGTGTACTGAAACATTTAGCATCAATAAAGGTACAATTTTCTATCGCTTAAAAACTGACCCCAAAATCGTGATGCAGGTCATTACTTTGCTTGCCTACGGCTGTCCTTTAGAAGCCATAGTCATTGCCTTTGGCTTTGACCGGCGCACAATCAAGAATTGGTGGCAGCGTGCGGGCAACCAATGTGAAGCGGTGCATAAACATTTTGTCGAAAATGCACAACTTGATTTGCAACAAGCCCAGGCTGATGAGATCAAGGTTAAAACGTGGGGTCGGTCACTCTGGATGGGTCTTACCATAATGGTTTCAACCAGATTATGGCTGGGCGGTGTCATTAGCCCCAACCGAAACAAAGATATGATCGCAACATTGATCGATTCGATTCACAAAGTTGCACTTTGCCGCCCTGTACTCATCGCTGTCGATGGATTACCACATTATATCGGAGTCATTCGCCGCGCATTTCGCACACCTGACCACCAGGGCAAACGATGCAGACCACGCCTTATAGCTTGGCCTGATGTGCATATTGGGCGGGTGATTAAGCGCAAGCTTGCGGGCGAACTGCAAATTGAGCGCCAACTTGTCAATAGTTGTCAGGTAGTTGTAACCGACCTAATCACAAAATCTCAAGGCAAAGCAGGTGTTCTGAACACAGCTTACATTGAGCGTCTCAACGCAACATTTCGACAACGCCTGGTGTGGCTTTCGCGACGTAGCCGGGTGCTCGCTCATCAAACGGCTACGTTGACTGCTGGTATGTATATTGTCGGCTGCTTCTACAATTTTTGTGACACCCACAAATCATTGCGGATTCGTCTTTCTTATGGTTCCTTCAATCATCGTTGGGTACAACGCACGCCTGCTTTGGCATCAGCCCTAACTGATCATGTGTGGTCACATCAAGAGATGTTATCTTTTCGTGTGCCGCCACCACGTTGGCAGCCGCCAAAGTTGCGAGGACGACGCTCAAAGGAGTTGCAAATCCTGATTGATAGATGGTGTTAAAGTTCACGGTTTTATGTACTACTACCCCAGAATAAATCTGCCACAAATTACACGATTTAGGTAAACAGCGATAAGTCCATTGAAATAGAATATTTATTAAATCGCGGCTTCCTTGAGGAATTCACAAAATCACGATTGATTCAAGTTAAATTACTTTGTGAATTAACTAAAATAGCATAAATTCGTGGCATTCGTGTATTTCGTGGCGAAAATCCTTGTACAAAAAACAAGAACTTCACTGATAAGGTACGGATTTCAATTACTGGAACCGCTCACAAGTGAAGAAATGGTGGGGATGTACTCATTTAGAATACCGACCAGCCCGCCCAGGAATATTTGGACGCCAATTGTTAATAAAATCAAGCCTATAATTTTAGTTAGTGCGACGAGTCCGGCGACACTAATCTTCTTTTTCTTTTCAATGGCATCTCAAGACAAAAAAAAGGAATAGCTCATTATCATTATAACGCCAAAACCGAAAATGACAGCCACTAACCTTTCAATGCCACCTGTAACCGACAAAGCGATGGTAGCGGAGATAGTACCACCACCAGCCAGAATTGGTGTACCCAAAGGGGATATTACTTTTTCAAGATTTTGCTCTTTTGATTTATCAAGTCCTTCTTTGCTGGCTGATTGTGCCCCATGCGCTTTGCCCAGGGCCATCTGGTATTCGCATTGTCTTCCGCCAACATATCTACATCAATTCTATAAAATCCATTCCTGATGGATAGGTGCTGCAACGGCCGTAGTCTTTCCTATGCTAAATCCTTTTTGCTATTTTCCTCTCCCGAGAAAATAAGTTATTCTATAATTAGCATAATGTTAAGTGTCGGTTTCCTAATCGCATCCGAATATGTCAAAGTCAGGAGGCGGGGAAGAGTGAAAAACTGCATTACGTTTATAAATGAACAAACAAAAAATAGTATCTTTTCTATAAGTTGATTGCTATAATAACCCTGTGGGAAAATTGCCCAGGTAGTTCATTGAGTTTGTACCGAATAAATTCACCAAGATTTTAGACACAGGTTTACTCAGATAAAGGAAGAAAATCTGCGTTTATCAACATTTATCTATGTCCCATTTCTTATTGAGGGACGCATCTAATAAAAAGTACACAAAATAAATTAATATGGAGAAACAAATGAGTGATACACCTATTGAACTAATAGTAGCCGCGTTTAATGATGAAAATGCGGCAGATGAAGCGTTGAAAGAGCTGAAAAAGGCCAAAAAACAGCATTTGATTGGCATCCAGGATGCAGCTGTCATTCGGCGTGACAAGAAAAACAAATTGCATATCAAAGAAGTCCACGATATGGGCGTCCAAATGGCGATTGTAATTGGCGGCGGGAATATTTTCCGCGGCTTACAGGCTTCTGCCT
>CAYGMR010000223.1:7524-9116 GCA_964350725.1 uncultured Ardenticatenaceae bacterium
AAGGCGCGGGTATTGGCGCGATTGTTGGTGGTGCCATTGGTATTTTAACTGGCCCTGGCATTCTTTTGACGGGTGCAGCCGGTGCTTTAATTGGCGGTCTTGCTGCCAAAATGCGGGACGGCGGTTTCCCCGATGATCGTCTCAAAGAAATTGGTGCTGGCTTGAAACCAGAAACATCCGCGATTGTGGCTGTTATCGAACACGTTTGGGTTGATGCTTTAGAAGCTGAATTAGCTGAAGCGGGTGCCCAGGTCATAACACAGTCGATTGCGGCTGATATCGCCACACAATTGGAAGCGGGTAAAGATTTGTCGTATTCGGCCGTTTCTACTGAAGATGCATTGGACATTACCAGAACGGCCGTTGGCGACAACGAAGCCGAAATTTCTGAAATTGTTCTTGCTGAAGGCACCGTTATTGCGCAATCTGCTGTAGTCAATGAAGAAGGCGTGGCTTATGAAGGCATGATCGCTACCGAAGATGGTGTCGCCTATGAATCCCTGACAGCCAGCGACGATGAAGCTACCCTCGAAGGGTTTGTCGCTACTGAAGAGGGTGTGGTGGCCGGTGTGATCACCGCGACAGCTGAAGAAAATGAAAGTGATGAAGAAGAAGTTGTTGAGGTTGTTGAAACCGAGGTTGCTGCCGACGATGAAGCCTCTGCTGACGATGAAACGGCCGCATAACAATTACATTTGTAAGCGTTGAAAGTAAATTAAGTACAAGCCATAGATTGTCTGCAGAGAGATTATCTGTGGCTTGTTTTGGTATAGAAAGTTTGAGGTAAGGTCAAAGCTGAAAACACAATCTGATTTTCTCGGTTTTCCGCCCGAAACGATCCAATTTTATGCCGACCTTTTGCAGCATAACGAACGCCCTTGGTTTGAGGCGCATAAAGCCGATTATCAGAAATATGTTTTGGAACCAGGAAAATCGTTTGTGCGGGCTTTGGGTGAACGTCTTAAAACCATAACGGCCGATATTCAATTTGATACACGCACAAATGGGTCGGGTTCCATCATGCGCATTTATCGTGATGTACGCTTCAGCAAAGATAAAACCCCTTATAAGACCTATTTAGGCATTATTTTTTGGGAAGGCAGTGGTAAAAAGACGGATAGCCCTGGTTTCTATTTTGGGCTGGATGGGACAGGTGCCCAGATGCATGTGGGTGTTTTGGGCTTTTCCAAGCCGCTGCTGGCTGCTTATCGTGAGGCGATGGCTGATGCGAAGTTGGGTGCTGAGTTGGAGGAGATTTTAACGGCCGTTTCCCAAAACCCAATCCCTTACACCATCGGCGGCCAACATTATAAACGTGTGCCGCGCGGCTATCCCAATGATCATCCGCGTGCTGATTTGCTGCGTTATAATGGGTTGCATGCCTCATCGCCAGGCATCACACCAGAGCAAACCTGTAGCCCCGAACTGCTTGACATCTGTTTTACACACGCCAAGAATTTAGCGCCATTACAACAATGGCTAGGTTCTGTTAGGTTCTGTTGACATTTAGGAAATTCACCACAGAGGACACGGAGTCCACAGAGAATTTGAGTAAAAAACTACGAAAACTCTGAGTTCTCTGTGGTCTCTGT
>CAYGMR010000224.1:0-9091 GCA_964350725.1 uncultured Ardenticatenaceae bacterium
TGCATACCGAAAAATCGATTTATAGCCGTGACGCGAATTTGTGGCATATCTCGCATGAAGGCGGCATTCTCGAAGACCCAGCGAATGAGCCTGAAGAATCGATGTATCAGTTCACGACTTCGCCCGAAAATGCACCCGATGAACCAGAAATCGTGAAGATCGATTTTGAGAAAGGGGTGCCCGTAGCTGTGAATGATGTGCAAATGCCACCAGCGGAGTTGATCGCTAAATTGAACGAAATTGGTGCAAAACACGGTGTTGGGCGCGTTGATCTGGTCGAAAATCGTCTAGTTGGTATGAAATCACATGGTGTATATGAAACACCCGGTGGCACGTTGTTGTATGCGGCCCATCGTGAACTGGAATCGCTTTGTCTTGATCGTGACACGGTCCATTATAAAGAGCAGTTGTCGGTGCGCTACGCGGAGCTAGTCTACTTTGGTAAATGGTATCATACGCTGCGTGAAGCGATGCAGTCATTTATTGAGTATACGCAAGAAACGGTGACTGGCTGGGCGAAGTTGAAATTGTATAAGGGCAATGTGATGACGATCGGCCGTTCCAGCCCCAACAGTCTTTATCGCGAAGATTTTGCTACTTTTGGCCAGGAAGATGTCTACGACCAATCTGACGCGGTTGGTTTTATCACCCTCTTCGGTTTGCAAATGAAGGTCAAAGCGATGATGGATGTCAGCGATGGCGGCAAATCCCGTTACGCTTCACCCGATTATTCCAAATTTAAACGTGATTAAATCTGTTGCGAGACTTTTGATGACGCGGATAGAAAGAAACTCGATTTTTTAGGCACTTAGGCATGTGTTATCGATAACGATTTGTCGATAACACATGGTAGATAACTTTTATAAACACGGACGGAAATGAATTCGATATTTTTTGTTTTTCTTTTCGGTCCGCGTTCAAGTAAAACATATTAGGTTTCTGAAAAATACCCATCATCAGATTAACGCAGATTCCGCAGATTAAAGAGAAAAAATCTGCGAAATCTGCGAAATCTATGATAACTATTTTGAAAAAGTTTTTGCATTCTACTTATATCTTTTGTAACTGTACAGGTTAGTCGAGTAGATTTGTCAAATTTTGTATCAAGGTTGCATCGTTACCAGACAAAATTTGACAAATCTCGTTTGTACCCCTGAATAGTTACTATCTTTTTATGAAGTATCGTCTTGAGACAAACGTGATTTCTTATCCGTGTCGTCTATGATGAGTAAATATAACATGTGAGGCGAATATGATTGAGTTGGTTGATGGCAGTGTGACTAGTCCGGCTGGTTTTATGGCGGGCGCAACGGCCGCACACATAAAATACAAAGATCGTTTGGATTTAGCGTTGTTACTGTCTGAAGTAGATTGTGTGGCAACGGCCGTTTTCACCCAAAACCAAGTCGTCGCGGCGCCCGTCATTGTGAGCCGCCAAACCTTAGCAGCTGATAACACAAAAATTCGCGCTGTGGTTGCCAACGCCGGTAATGCGAATGCGTGTACAGGCACGCCGGGTCTGGCGCATGCACAAAAAACCCAGCAGTTGGCCGCCGAGGCTGTCGGGTGTGAACCGGATGCTGTTTTACTGCTATCGACAGGCGTGATCGGCGTGCAGCTGCCAATGGATAAAATGGCAGCTGGGATTGAGGCCGCGGCGGCGGAACTGTCCCCTGATAATGGAACGGCCGTTGCCCAAGCAATCATGACAACCGATACACATCCCAAAAGCGTGGCTGTTCAAGTTGATTTGCCGGGCGGGATGGTGACAATTGGCGGCACAGCCAAAGGTGCGGGCATGATCCATCCCAATATGGCAACAATGTTGTCGGTGGTTACGACTGATGCGGTGATTGATGCCGCGTTGTTGGATGGGATGTTGAAAACGGCCGTTAACCAGAGTTTCAATCGTATCTCTATTGACGGCGATACCAGTACCAACGACACGGTGCTGCTGCTCGCCAACGGCGCAGCAGGCGTGGCGGTTGCAGATGCCGCAAGCCAACTGCTTTTCCAAACGGGACTCAACCATCTTTGCACCACATTAGCCCAAATGATCGTGCGTGATGGGGAAGGCGCAACCAAATTTGTAGAGATAAATGTCCAGGGGACACAGCATGCAGCTGATGCGCATGCCATTGCCAACACCATTGCCATTTCTCCCTTAGTCAAAACCGCTTTTGCGGGCAGTGATGCCAATTGGGGACGTTTGTTGATGGCTGCCGGTCGAGCTGGTGTGGGGTTTGATCAAGGGCAAGTTGATTTGTGGATAGGCATTCACACTGCCGATGACCTGCAATTGGTTGCAGCAGGCACGCCGACGGCTTACGCTGAAGCTGATGCGGCCACGATCTTTGCTGAACCTAAGTTCAAAATTTGGCTCAGTGTTGGCGAAGGCAACGGCCGTGCCACAGTCTGGACATCCGATTTGACGTATGAATATATTCGTATCAACGCCGATTACCGCACATGAGTAAATCCATGAATTACCAGATTGAAACGGCCGCACTCAATGCATGGCCTGGGTTACAGACCTATTTGTATGATGGCTGGCTGCTGCGCTTTGCCAACGGTTACACCAAACGCGCCAATTCAGTCACGCCATTGTATCCTGGTGAATTAGACCTCGATACAAAAATCACATATTGTGAAAGACAGTTTCAGCACCAGAATTTGTCACCTGTATTTCGCCTACCAGATTTTGTACAAGCTGAAACGCTCGATGCGCGTTTGGCTGACCGTGGCTACAAACGCATTGACATGACCAGCGTACAGGTATTAGATTTGAGTTGGTCGGGTGCGATGGGTTCTGAACGCACGTTTATGCTGCCAAGCCGCTCGGGGTTAGCGTCTTGGATGGGTTCGTTCCATCATTTGAATCCAGCACGGCGCGATGAGGAAACCCATATGCAGCTGTTGAACAATGCGCTTGGCAAAAAATGCCCGATGGTTTTGATGGTGGCAAATGAGGTTGTTGCTTGTGGTTTAGCTGTAGTCGATGGCGATTATTGTGGTTTGTTTGATATTGTAACGGCCGTTGAGCAGCGCAGAAAAGGATACGGCCGTGAACTTACTGAAAGCTTGTTAGATTGGGGCATTAACTTCCGCGCACGCTACGCCTACTTACAAGTCATGGTCAATAATCAACCTGCTCTCAACCTCTACGCTCAATTGGGCTTCAAAGAAATCTATCGTTACTGGTACCGTGTAAAAAATCAAAAGTAGAAAAGGAAATAGTCCACAGATTACACAGAACTTGTCCTGAGTACGCCGAAGGATTACACAGATTTTCTCCTCTCCACTTTTTATCTCTGTGCCCTCTGTGTTCTCTGTGGTTAGCTTTTAAGGAGAACATCAATGAGTAAATTATGGGGCGGCCGTTTCGCCAAACAGACCGATGCCCTTGTGCATCAATTTAACGCCAGCATCCGTTTTGATGCGCGTTTGTATGACCAAGATATAAGCGGCAGTATTGCCTGGGCACGCGGCTTAACAAGAATCGGTGTGCTGGCAGCCACAGAAGCCGCGACCATCATTGATGGCCTGGAACAAGTTCGCAGCGAATTTGCTGATGAAACCTTTGTTTTTGAGGCGGGTGATGAAGATATTCATACGGCCGTTGAGCGCCGACTCATTGAGCTGGTGGGGGCAGTCGGTGGCAAACTGCACACGGGTCGCAGTCGCAATGATCAGGTGGCAACCGATTTCCGTTTGTGGGTGATGGGAGCTTGCCAGGAAATACAAGCTTATATCAGTGAGTTACAGAATGCATTGATAGCATCCGCCGAACAGCAGCTAAACTTACCCATGCCCGGTTATACCCATTTGCAACATGCCCAGCCGATCACCTGGGGCCATTGGATTTTGTCCCACTTTTGGCCGTTGACCCGTGATGCGGAACGGTTTGGCCAGGTGTATGCAAGAACGGCCGTTCTCCCCTTAGGTTCAGCTGCCTTTGCTGGCTCTGCCTATCCTCTCGATCGTGTCGCCTTGGCAAAAGACCTTGGCTTTTTACAGATCAGCGAAAACAGCTTGGACGGAGTATCAGATCGTGATTTTGTGGCTGATTTTCTGTATGCAGCCGCCATGGTCGGTTTGCACTTGAGCCGCTTGTCAGAACAGCTTGTATTGTTTAGCAGCAGTGAATTTGGGTTCGTTCGCCTTGATGATGCCTACAGCACCGGTTCCAGCATTATGCCGCAAAAGAAAAACCCGGATACATTGGAATTAACACGCGGTAAAAGCGGCCGTCTCATCGGCAATTTAACCGGCTTGCTGGTTACACTCAAAGGATTGCCATCTTCCTACGACAAGGATTTGCAAGAAGACAAAGAACCTGTGTTTGATGCATTCGATACATTAGCAATGGCATTGCCAGTGATGGCAGGTCTGATTTCAACCCTGACGGTCCAACCAACGGCACTCACGAGACAGTTGGAACCCGGGTTGTTGGCGACTGAATTAGCCGATTATCTCGCCCAAAAGGGTGTGCCTTTTCGGCAGGCGCATAGTTTGGTAGGGCAAGCTGTGCAATTGGCAGAGGTGAAAGGAATACCTTTCGATATGTTGACGGCAACTGATTTGCAAGGAATTAGCCCACATTTTGGGGTGGATGCGGCCCACGTGTTACAAGTATCGATGGCGTTGGCGCAACGCAACATCCACGGTGGTACTGGTCCCGAAGCTTTAGCTGTACAACTAGAAAATGCTAAGAAGTGGCAAAGTGAAAAGGTAGCAAAGTCGAAGGAACTAAGACTTACAACTTCTTAACTCTGCAACCCTGTGACGCTGCTACTTTGAGCTATCATCTTCAAGAATCTCAGTGATATTTTGGATAAGTTCTTTGTAGGTTATCGGTTTGGGGAGGTAGCGGGTAGCGCCGGCACGCATACCTTCTTCTGCATCTTCCGGTTGGGTTTTGGCACTGAGCATGAGTACGGGGAGAACGGCCGTTTCTTCCTGCAAACGTAATCGACGGCAAACCTCATAGCCGTCAATATGCGGCATCATCACATCTAAGATAACCAAATCTGGTAAATCGAGCTTGATTTTTTTGAGCGCATCACGCCCATCAACAGCTTCAGTCACCCTGAAGCCCGCACGTTCCAACATCAATCGAAAGAGGTCACGTGTCAAGACCTCATCATCCACTACCATCACGGTCCAATTCACTTTTTAGGTACTCCTTCTTATTTAGTTCGGCCATCGACAACAAGTTTGCAAAATTAAAATTGGATGGTTAGTTGCCGATTCTGCAAGGAAACCGCAGTTCAAACGCCAGGGGATTTCCGAATAATTTCTGCAGTTTACCTAAGCCTTCTCCACAAGCTAGCTACATTAGCATAAATCAGGGCACCTGCCCAAAATTAATACGCTTTTGTAACCATAGCTTTAATTTGGCAGAGAAGCAGCTTAACCAGTTTTAGCACTTAAGACAATTTGTAATCCGTCTTTGTTAAATTCTTAATAAAATAACAGCTAACTGCCTTGCAAGACAGCCACATCGTCCTTGCAGGTACTGTAACAGTGAATGGTAAAACAGGACAGAAAAACAAACAAACCACATATCCTTGTCGTTGATGATGAATCTTTTTTTCGCGATCTACTGCGTGATCAATTGGTAGCGGCTGGCTATGCGGTTACCGTTGCTGAGGATGGACAGGTTGGATTGCAAGCCGCCCGGGCACAAAAACCTGACTTGATTATCCTGGATGTGATGATGCCGCACATGGATGGGTTTGAAGTGTGTACACGCGTCCGGCAGACACCGGCTATTGCCGATGTGCCCGTTATCTTTTTGACAGCCAGCATTTCGCGTGAAAATCGACAGCGTGCGTTTGACTTGGGCGCGCATGATTTTGTGATGAAGCCATTTGAAAAAGCGGAATTGTTGGCACAGGTAACGGCCGTTCTCACACCCCATACAACAGAAAACAAGCAACGTGGTCAAATTCTCGCCTTTTTCGGCGCCGCTGCCGACGTGGGCACAACGACACTCGCGATCCAGATGAGCCGCGCTTTGTCTGTGCAGGAAGGTGCATCCGTGGTGCTTATTGATTTAGATTTGCCCTTGGGCAGCATCGCCGTGCATCTCAAGCTTTATCACAATCCCCATGTCTTAGATTTGTTAGGGTTGCCAGCAGATCAACTGAACATCGCTGGCATATGCCCTTATGCACAACAATATCGTGCTGGCTTGCAAGTAATTGCGGCACCTGGTCGTTATCTATTGCCCGGCGCATTGCCGTCCATCGAAAATCTACACATATTGTTAAACAATTTGCGTGCTGCTGGTTATCAAATCGTGCTGGATTTAGGTTCCAATCTAAACTCAGTGGCGCTGGCGGCTTTGCGTTTGGCTGATGTCGCTTATGTGGTTACTTCCGGGGAAGCTGAAGCCAATCAACAGCATAATCAGTTCATGGCTGCGGCCACAAATATGGGCCTCGATGCACAGCGTTTAATGCCAGTTGTCAATGAGATCCATGGCAAATCGTTGGCACATCTAGCCTCAAAGCCATTAGCCTACATTGCACACGCGAATGAACGCGCCCGTCATTATTTGTGGTTATGGGATCAGGGTGTGCAAACATTGTTGGCCGCTTTGGTGCGCTGAGGCTCGCCAGCGGTTGAAAACCGCGCTGCTAAATCGTCAATACCCCCACAACCCTTTCATTCTCTTTCAATTTAAATGCTGGTTTTGTTTTGGTGGATGCGCTTAATGTCAGACGGCCGTTATCAATAAAAACGAAACGCTGATTTGTTAGTGCCCACAACTCGCCGGACCCGATACCCACCAACGGACTGCGCCTAGTGACCAAAACTCTGCCGTGTGTATTGGGTTTTGGCGGTTCAGGAATCCATTCTGTTTGAAGGCGACGGCCGTAGCCATCTGCTGTGAGTATGGTTAGCGCTGCGCCGGTGTTGGTGGCAGTAACGGCCGTTATCGTGTCTGTTTTGCCACAATTTGCTGCTTGACTGCCTGCCGACCGGATATTTGTCAACGGCCAACGCCAGCCACGCCGCTCTTGCGAAACCAACACAAACTCAGCTCCTTCTGCAACGCCCCAAACTCCCAATGGCGAGCCAGGTAAAGGGTGATCAAAACGCAGCGGCACAGGTGCTTCGATATTGCTGATCATCACATTCAGCGGGTAGGCACGCACATACCCGCGTGTTGTTACGATGATCATTTTTGTGGCCACACGCAGTTTTGACCAGGATGCCAGCGTGCACAAGGTTTCGCGCTTTTCTAGTTTGTGCAAGTCCGGCAATCCCAAACCCATCGCATGCAAATCAAGCAGTTGGCGCGCTGTTACCAACAAAAAACGATAGGCCGATGTGACGACTAAGATTTGCTCATCAGGATCAGCTAAAAGCGGATAGTTGATGGGTGTGTTTATACCTATATCAGCCAGGAGAATGGGATCGGTTTGCTGCCAAATTTCTGTGGGGGCAGAAACGGCCGTTGGTGTCAAACTTGCATCCAGAGCAATCAACACTTTTTCTTGCGTTTGTACGGAAGAGGCGCCCCCACTTTCATCCATGATAATACGTTTTTGCATTAAATTCAGGTTTACAGGTGTGACTTTTGGGCGTGAACCGCGTGCTTTTGGCGGCGGTAAAACATCATCTGGCGTGTAGGTGCGTGCCTCGATTTCACCAGTTTCGATGCCATGAGCAATGACACCTAAACCGGCCGTCACACTGCTAAATGCATCCAGGCTGCGCACTTTTTCCGCACCGAAATGACCGCACAGCATCTCATAAAATAGGGGGATTTGTGCTGAACCACCGGTGCGAATCACAGCATCGATCTCTGTTGCATCCAGCCCAGAAGCCGCGACTGTTTGCAGTAATTCAGCCTCGATAATCATAAAATCGTTACGAATAACCCGTTCAAACTCAGTGCGTGTGACAAACTCCCGCACCTTAAAATCTGGCCCATCCAACCGAATTTGTGCGCCGCGATTGTCGGAAAGCAACCGTTTGGATTTTTCAACCTCATCAAACATTTTTAGACCGTAATTGCTAGAGACCAAACTGAGCAGGGCTTCGATTTGGTAACGTCTCTGCGCGGTGCGAGCGATATCTTCTAACACACGTTTATTTTCGGTTGTTTGCAGTTCGATAATTGTTTGCCAACTGGAAAAAGCATCAAAAATCCACTTGGGCATGCTCATCGCTTTGTGGCGTGGGCCATAAAAGCTGCCTTCGCCAAAATGTTTAGGCAGCTTGGCGCGCGTCAATTTTTGGTCAAACACATCGCCGGCGATGGGGATGCCGCCGGTGGCTAACACGGCACGGTTGCCAGGATCGCCCAGGCGCATGACGGTGATATCCAAAGTGCCGCCACCAAAATCGAAGACGAGCACATTTTGCGGCGTGTCGATGGTCGTTTCATAACCAAACGCGGCGGCAATTGGTTCGTATTGGAAATAAACCTGTTCATATCCAGCCCGAAAAGCGGCTTGCAGCAGCCGCCCTTGCGCTAAACGATCATGGGTTTCGTCATTAGAAAAATGGACGGGACGCCCCAGTACGACTTGTTTGAGTTCTTGCCCCAGCAGTTTTTCAGCGCGCGTTTTGGTGACAGTCATGTAGAGGGCGATTAAATCTTCGAGCGGGTAAAAATGTTGGCCGATAATCGCTCCAGGATGATCTTCTTCGCGTAGACGTGACTTGACAGAAAGCATCAAGCGCCCGGGTTCAGACACATCCACCCAAGCGTAGGCGTCGGTGACATAATACATATCTTCGGCATAGACTTCAATCTCGCCGATCCACACTTTACGCGTTTTAACGATACGGCCGATATTGTGTTCGTAGTAGCGTTCGACGGCGGCGCGGCCGATATGTACAGCTTGTTCATTGGTGATGTAGATGGCAGTCCGCAGCACACGCGGGTTGGCATTTGTGGGGTCGAGCGGCAAAACCTGAACAGTACGGCCGTCGTAAACGGCCATACCTGAATTTGTCGTGCCAAAATCCATGCCAATGATCATCTTTTGTCTCCTTAAGCGTTAGTCTGAAGCAATGCCGTGCATTAGCTGGCACCCGCGATAGCTTGTTCCATCACACTTAAGTCGGG
>CAYGMR010000225.1:0-9072 GCA_964350725.1 uncultured Ardenticatenaceae bacterium
AAGCGATGCAGCTTGCCAATGGCGTTGAATACGGTCTGACAGCCGGTTTCTTCAGCGAAGACAAAGACGAAATCCAATGGTTCCTCGACAACATTCAAGCTGGTGTGATTTATGCTAACCGTGCCAGCAGCGCCACGACAGGTGCTTGGCCGGGATATCAATCTTTCGGTGGGTGGAAAGGCAGCGGCTCCACTGGTAAGGCCGCTGGCAGTCTCTATTATGTGCAACAATACATGCACGAACAAAGCCAAACTGTTGTAGATTAGGTTAATTGAACGCCATACAAAACCCGACTTCTTAACAAAGTCGGGTTTTTATTTTTTATGTCACTCCCACAGCCAATAGTTTGTGCGTCAATGGCCTGGGTTTCTTTTTTACTGGATTATTGTTCTTGGCAATTAGACCAGCCAGGTAACACGAACGAAGGAATTTGATTATGGATGATGGAATTGACGAATTTGGAGTTAATTATCTGCGGCTTGCATTGGAAATCAACAAGCATGTATCTGGATATATTGATGCTTATAACGGCCCTTTAGGTCTGAAAAAAGAGGTAGATGCCCTACCCTTGTGTGAGCCTGAGTTGTTGCTGCAAGATATAGATTGGCTACACGAAAATTTGCCGGGCAACGATCCGGTTCGCCAACAATATGTAACAGCTTTGCTGCGTGCAATGACATGCAGTGTTAGATTGATCCAAAACGAGGAGATTCCTTACCTGGAAGAAGTCGCTCATATTTATGATATCCATCCTCACCGCATCCCTGACAGCGAGTTGGAGGCAGTCCATTCCGAATTGGACACACTTTTACCGGGCAACGGCCGTCTCGCCGACCGCATCGCTACATACCGCGAACATTATAATTTGCCAGCTAAAAAAGCTTTAGAACTACTCGAGTTAGCGCGTGCTGAAACACGCCTACGCACAGCTGCGCTGTATGATTTACCTATGAATGAAACAGTTGATATTGAATTAGTCAAAGATCAGCCTTGGAGTGCTTATAACTGGTTTAAAGGCAACGGCCGTTCGCTCATCGAATTCAATACAGACATTCCCATCCCCGCTCTGGGACTCATCAGCACATTTGCCCACGAAGGATATCCCGGCCATCATACCGAAGCGATCCTCAAAGAACGAGAATTCCTACACGAAATGGGTTATTGGGAGATGGGGGTCGCTCTGCTGCACTCACCCGCTGCCGTAATCGCCGAAGGAATCGCCACGACAGCCGTAGAAATCATCTTTCCAAACGGCACGCAGCATGCTTGGAATATTGAGGTCTTGCTGCCAGCAGCCGGCATCGTCCCTCTGCAGACGGCAGCAGAGATGCGCCGTCTCACCGAAGCACTAATCAAATTACGTTATGTGAGCGGCAATGCAGCCATTCGCTTTCACAATGGAGAGTTCAATCGCGCACAAACCATTGATTATTTATGTACATTAGGATTAACAACCCCCGAGCGTGCGGCCAAAAGCTTTGGTTTTATGACCCATCCACTATTCCGCTCTTACCTATTCACCTACACACAAGGGTATGATTTAATCGCCGCCGCGTCTGGGGGCGTTGATAAACGTGCAATCTTTGATCGCTGTCTCACCGAACAGATTTTGCCATCACAGCTAGCAGCAGAGACCAAATCATGAGCAAAAAATGGCTATGGTTGATTTTAATCATCCCTGTTGTACTAATCATGGGGTTCTTTGGGTATGTGGTTGTAGGCAGCAAACGCAACGCGCCGATGCCACAAGCTAAATTGGCACTGCAGTCAGATGCGAACGTCACCGTTACAACAGAGCCTTGGTATGCCTTTACGCCCACAGGGAAAACCCCAACAACTGGCTTCATCCTATATCCGGGTGGCCTGGTGCCGGCAGAAGCCTATGCACCCACGGCGCGAGCCATCGCAAATGAAAATTACCTCGTAGTTTTGCCCTCAATGCCGCTAAACCTGGCCGTTTTTGCGCCTGATACGGCCGCAGATATTATCGCCAATTACCCTGAAATCAGTTCTTGGGCAATAGGCGGACATTCTCTCGGCGGAGCCATGTCCGCTACTTTTGTAGACAACAACCCCCATTCGGTTGAGGGACTTGCTTTATGGGCAGCTTATCCAGCAGAAAGCAATGCTATTCCAGAGTTAGCTTTGGCTACAACTTCGATCTTTGGCAGCAATGATGGTGTAGCGACGGTGGCTGATGTGGAAGCGGCCGTTCCTCTTCTGCCACCCACGACAACCTATTACGAAATTATCGGCGGCAACCACACTTATTTTGGCTGGTACGGGGATGGACTACAAGCCGGTGACAATCCCGCAAGCATCAGTCGCGAAGAACAACAAGACCAAATTGTGTCACAGACGGTAAAGTTGTTGCAAACGTTGGAGTAATGTATGCTTAAACGCCATGCTGCTGTGTATGGAGTATGGAGAATTGAGTACAGTTAAAACTCTGTACGCTGTGTGACTTCTGCTGATAGATTTATTGGCATTTCTGCCCAAGTTTTATGGTTGAGTTAAGGAGGAGAACGACAATGACCCTTGAACAAGAAGAAATCTTGTATCTTTTGGAAACTGGCAAAATCAATGCAGCCGAAGCAGATGAATTACTCGCAACCCTCGATGCCAGTGATATGGCTTTTGCGGAGGCAAACGCCGGCGAAAATCCCCCAGATATGTCGCGTTACAGACAGCTTTGGCGCGTCCCTTTTAGCATATCCCTGGGCGTTTTAGGCTTTAGCGCCATGATATTACTCAGTTTACGTGGAGCCAAAGACAGACGCGGCCGTTTCATCAAAACGCTCACATTGCCCATCACTATTCTGGCAGCATTGGGTACACTGATCAGCTATTGGTCTAAAAGCGCCCCCTGGATTCATGTGCGTGTGCAAGAGGAAGATGGTCAACGATTTGCCATCAGCCTACCGCTGCCCCTACAGCCCGTCCGTGGCAGCATTGACTTAGCCCGCCAATGGGTATCTGATGACAAGTCTGGTAACATGCTCGACGCTGCCTCTGAATTCCTCGCGGCTATTGATGCACAAGAAGTTGGCGATCCCTTGACAATTGATGTAGATGATGGTGATAAAGTACAAGTTTTTGTCGGATAAGCAACATTTTGGCATAAAAAAGATCGACAGCTTCAGCAATAGAAATCATTACTGCCTACGTAACAGGGCTTGCAACTAGCGACATCACTGCGATGCAAGCGTTGTGGTCAGAAGATTATGTTCTAGACTGGGTACATGGCGACGCCTTTGAAAACAAACCGTTGACCACAGCCGAAACGGCCGCTTTTTGGCCTGCCTGGTTTGCCGCTTTTCCTGAGATGGATTATGAAGTCACACGCACAATCGCTGGTGATACTGTAGTCGTCACCCAATGGAATTTTACCGGCGTGCATACGCAGCCCCTCGGCTCCCCTATATTTAACCCTGCAATCCAACCCAAAGGCCGTACCATCAGCTTTCGTGGTGCCTCTATCTATGATATTGGCAGCGGTAAAGTCCAACGGGAAACCACCTATCTAGACTTGGCGACTTTGATGGTCGAATTGGGAGTTACGCTTTGAATCGCAAGCAGCCGTTAGGCATGGTCGTCACAGCTAACACAGTTCAAACGGGCAAACCTTCACCGCGTCGTGCTCGCAATATTATTTTGCTGCTGGCTGGCAGCGTCGCCTTGATGATGACCGGCTTTGGCGTGATCATGCCTGTTTTTGCCCGTCGTCTGGCTGAATTTGGCTCTGGTGTCGAAGCCTTAGGCATCATGACGATGTCTTTTGCCCTGGCACAATTTGTCGCTGCACCGATTATGGGCAACATGGCTGATCGGGTCGGGCGCAGACCCATGATTTTATTGGCATTGGCTGCCTTTTCCCTGGCCAATGTTGGATATTTGTTTGCACCCAATACGGCCGTGTTCATCGCCATTCGTACAGCCGCAGGCGCCTTCACAGCGGGCCTCTTCCCCGCAGCAATGGGCATTGTCGCCGACATCGTTGTCGAACAAGAACGCGGTCGCTGGATTGGCATTGTCATGGGTGGCTATGGGGCAGGCTTTGTATTTGGCCCCGTGCTCGGTGGCCTGTTGTATGACGGCTTCGGCTTTGCCGCTCCATTCATCATTTCAGCTATCTTGGCTGTTTTAGCTTTGATTGCAGCCGCACTTTTTGTGCCCGAAACGCGCACTGCGATGATTCGACGGCGCATCGGCTTACGGCAGCGCCGCACACAAGCCATCTCCAAAGAACCTAAACGCTCGTTGTGGGCAACCTTGCCGCGCCCCTTAGCTGTCTTTGGCACCTTACTCTTCATCGATTTCATGGGCGCATTTACATTTGCCTACATTGAACCCCAAATGGTCTTTTATATGTATGACACCCTGGCCTGGACAACCGCTCAATTTGGCCTGGTGGTTGGTGCTTATGGCTTGTCGATGATGTTGGGGCAAACGCTATTGGGGCAAACAAGTGATCGTTACGGCCGTAAACCCATCATTCTCATTGGCATCCTCCTCAACACCACCCTCTATTTCGGCATGGCGATCGTAGGGACTTACAGCGCAATGATGATCGTCGCGGTCATCGCGGGTCTAGGCAGTGCCTTAATCGCACCCGCCGCCAGCGCCTTTTATGTTGACATAACAGAAGATAAATATCGCGCACGCATTTTGGGAATTAAGGAATCGTCGTTGGCTTTAGGCGGTGTTTTGGGTCCGCTGCTGGTCGCAATGACAGCTGGATTTTTAACCCCCAAACAAATCTTCCTGAGTGCTGGTATATTCATGTTTGTCGGGCTTTTCTTCGCACTATTATTCTTGCGCGAACCACAACACCATCAAGAAAAAGCCAGCGCTGATATGACAACGGCCGTTAACAACCAACGCGCCTTTGCCGCCCAAGCCTCCTTACGCGGGCTCGTTTTGAGCGCCCAGGCCAGTCGGCTCAAGCAGTAACTGGTTTAATTTAGACTTCATACCTAAATAAGGAAATGCTTATGGATATCGAAAATACAGTGCCACCATTCGCATCTGAAAACTGGTTTCCCTATACGAAACTGCAAGCACCACAACCCAGCAGAAATCACGTCAGCCGCATGCCACTGCAACAAGCATTAGCGACGGCCGTCCAACACCACAAACTCACCCTGGTGGCCGCTCCCGCCGGCTCCGGCAAAACAAACCTGAGTGCCTCTCTGCCTCACAGCGGTTTACCCACCGCTTGGGTAGCCTTGGACGAGGCGGATAACGACCTATCCATTTTCGCGGCCTTATTAGCAACAGCTCTAGGCGATTGGTTGCCAGACAACGGCCGTTCCCTGTTCACTTTTCTGCAATCCATACCCAATCTGCCGCAAAAAACGGTGCAGTTGGCTGCCCTGCTGATCAACTCCCTGCATCCTGGGGACGACGCCCCCATCATCTTGATCCTGGACGATTACCACCTTATCACTGAACAGGCCATTCACCAGTTAATTAACCATTTACTTGAACATCTACCCGCCTCGCTGCGGCTGCTGATCGTCACGCGCCACGATCCGCCCTTGCTGCTGCCCCGGCTGCGCGCCCGCGGCCAGTTGGCCGAAATACGCCTGCCACAGCTGCGTTTTGATGAGCAGGAAACGGCCGTTTTCCTCAATCAACGCCATCACCTCAACCTGAGCCTCGCTGAAGTATCTGCTTTGCAGCAGCAAACTGGTGGGTGGGCCGCCGGGCTGCAACTGCTGGCTGCTGTGCTGGCTGCTTTCGATGACGTGACCGAACGCGCCCGGTATATCGGCCACCTCACCCCTGCCAACCGCTCGATCTTTGACCTGCTGGCAACTGAAGTGTTAGGTCAACAGCCCGCGGACATTCAAGAATTTTTGCGGCAAACTTCGATTTTGCCCGAACTCACGCCGATCAACTGCTGTGCTATCACCGAAAACCCCGATGCGCCCCAATTACTCACGGCCGTTTACCAACGTAACCTCTTTTTATACGCCTTAACCCCCGATCAAGATGGCCCCTTTCGCTACCATGATCTGTTCCGCGACTTCTTGCAGCAGCAGCTCAAAAAAGAGCAGCAGTGGGTTGAAATGCACCGCCGTGCAGCGCAAACGGCTGTCAGCGACGAGCAAAAGCTGCACCATCTCCTCAGCGCCGAATTGTGGGAAGCAGCAGCGCAGATTCTAGAAGCGATGGCGCAGTTGGACAGCGAACGCCGCTTTACGCGCAGCAGCGTAGTCAGCGGCATTGAGCGTCTACCCGCCGACGTGCGCCTGGCCCACCCCTGGCTGCTGCTCTTTGTTGCCCAATTTTATGCCATTCGTGGTCAGTTAGAAACGGCCGCTCCCTGGCGTGCCCAGGCCGCAGCTCAGTTTCGGGAAACAGGAAATGAACTGGGCGAAATTGAGCTGCTGGTGATTCGCGCCATGGCTGACACAGACGATAGTGATGATCTCATCAACGCTTTTCGCCAAAAAGCAGCGACGGCCCACCACCTGATGCGCCCCGACCATTGGGCTATCTATCATGGTGGGGAACAGTGGTATGCGCTGGCACAATACGATTGGGCTGCGGTAAGCGAGCACACCCAGGCAAATATCCAGCATGCCCTAAACAGCGGCGATCCCGGTGTGCTGGCGATGACCAGCCTGACCATCGGCCCGCAGCAGCTTTTTTGTACAGACGGCATGGCGATGCTGGAGCGTTTTGCCAGCCAGGCTTTAGGGGCAGCCCGCCTGGAGGATTGGATTTTACAATTATGTGCGCAGGGGTTGCTAGGTGCTGTGCGCTTCTTACAAGGTCGGCTGGATGAAGCGGCGCAGGCCAGCCGGGAATCCCATCGCCTGCTGGAACAGATTGGTGGTCTGGCTTGGATTGACCATCACGTCTGCTGGGCGATTTTGGCCACCCTATTGGCTCGTCGTGCCTACCATAGTTTTGATAAGTTTCTGGCCGCCCAAGCCCCACGCTGGCAAACGCAGGATACGGCCGTTGTTTACCAACAAGGAATGATGTATCTCAACGGCCGTTCTCTCTGGCTGCGCGGCCGTACAACTGAAGCACAAGCTGTGTTGCTGCAGATGCAAGCCAGCGCCGATCCTGCCGGGTATGATCTGGAAGATAACCTACGCCGGCTACTGCTCGCCAGCCTCATCGCCATGGCCAGAGGGGAAACAGGCGCAGCCAAACGCGATTTGCGCCAGGCCATCGATCTGCATGCGAAGGTACGCCACACCATCATGCTCACCCACCCCCGCCTGACCCTGGCCACACTGTACGGGCAGCAAAACCGCTGGACAGAGGCCCTGGATGAACTGCGCCTCGTCCTCAGAGAAATAAAAACAAGGCAGATGCCCGGCGTTATTTTGCAAGAAGGAGAGAGCATCGTGCCCGTGCTACGTTACGCCATTGAGCAAGGTCTGGACCGCGACATACTCGAACCCCTGTGACACATTTTACAGCCAGGCGTCGTGTCCCAGACGATCTCCCTGCCAAACTCCGATACTTACTTGACCCCCAGAGAAAGCGAGGTGCTGCACCTACTCGCCACGGGAGCCACTAACCCGGCTATTGCTGCCGAACTTTTCATTACTGAACGTACAGTAAAAGCCCATGTCACCCGCATCCTGGCCAAACTGGATGTTGCCACCCGCACCGAAGCAGTCACCAAAGCCAGTCAATTAGGGCTCATCTAAATACGCTCTCCTAGAGCGTTTGCATACTCCAGATTTCTGCCACAAATTTCACTAATTTACACGAATTGGGATGGTTTCAATGCTTAAAATTCGTGCAATTCGTGCAATTCGTGGCGAAAGAAGCCTATAAAAACGAGTATGCAAACGCCCTGACACTTTCCTCCAATTGTGTACCACAACATCCGCATAGTGTACCATCGTACAATGTGTCTTACCCCCTGATCATCTACCCTTACTAACAGTATAAGCGTTCAGCCAGTCAGCTAATCAGCTTAAATGCTGAGTGCTGAACGCTTACCTAACAGTTAAATAATCCGTAGAAAAATAGGTAGGAGTAATTATGATTGAGGAAATTTTATCCCCATGCCTGGTTTTGCCGGGCGCAGCGGCCGTTTATGATCATATAGGCGGCGAGAAAATGCACATCCTCTTGTCTGGGCAGCAGACAGGCGGCACGTTGGCCCTCTTTATTGACGAAGTGCCACCTAACACGGGGCCGCCGCTGCATATCCACCAGCACGAAGATGAAACCTTCTATATTCTGGAAGGTGAGTTGGTCGTGCAAATCAACACGGAGCAGTTTACTGTTTCGGCAGGTTGCTCCGTTTTTCTGCCTAGAGGCGTGCCGCATACCTTTATCAATACGGGCACTACAACGGCGCGTGTCCTGGTGATGTTGACGCCGGGCGGTTTGGAACGCTTTTTCGCCGAGGTAGAGCCATTGGTGACACAGATAGAACCGGAAATGACGGCCGTTCTAGGGCTGGCTGCCAACTATGGTATTGAAGCGGTAGGGCCGCCCTTGTCTGGTCAGGTAGGTAACACGTCCGGTGCAAATGACCATACGCGGATCCCACGTCCGCATACGGCCGTGATATTTAGCATACCAGGCGGCGAAACCATACAGATTTTGCTAAACAGCGAGCAAACTGCGGGACAATTAGCCTTGCTAGTGGGTGAATTTCCACCCGGCAGTGGGGCTTCCTTGCACCAGCACCAGCACGAGGATGAACTGATCTACGTATTGGAAGGGAAGTTGGAACTGCAATTAGGGCAAGATGCGGTAACGGCCGTTGCCGGCACCGCCGTCTTTCTTCCCAGAGGTATTCCCCATGCCTTCCACAATCACAGCGAACAGGTGGTCAAAGCCCTTGCTTTCATCACACCAGGCGGCTTTGAGAACTATTTCACCGAATCCTTTACCCTTTTTGCTCAAGGCGCAATAGATAAAGAAACAATGTTGACCCTGGCCCAAAAATACGGCCTTGAAAACAATTTATAAACCAAGTTTCAATAAACTAGTGAGGTATAAAATGACAACAACAGTTAACACAAATGATCAGCAGGATGAAATGGCGGCAACAAGAAACACAACTTATACGCGCCTGGGCGG
>CAYGMR010000226.1:0-7586 GCA_964350725.1 uncultured Ardenticatenaceae bacterium
TTCCGCTGCGATTTACCAAATCGCGCTACCTGCAACCCGACAAAAGAACATTGACGAATTATTAGCAGGTTTTATTGGATATAGGATGTCTGTCACCTGAAAGGTGTGACATATTACAGTCGATACTATTTCGGAATTTGCTTAAACTATAGGTGTCAAAGGTAGCTGCACAAGTTATTTTTGCTTAACCTAATATAGGAGAAATAGATGTTTCGACATATCCTGGTTCCATTAGATGGCTCAGTTTTTGCGGAGGCCGCCCTGCCCTATGCACTAGCGCTGGCCACTCAATTTGATAGCGAAATAACTGTGGCACGCGTAGCCCAAGGTACCCAAGTTGTAACGGCAAGTAATGATGATCCGCTTTACCCAGAAACGGCCGAATTTGTTTCACAATTAGGGGATGACCTAGACAAAGAATCCCAGGAATATTTACAATCACACTGCCGTTCTTTGCGCCAACAAGGGTATAAAGCGCATATGCGCTTGCTGCATGGCACTGATATTGCTGCAAGTTTGTTAGAAGTTGTCGAAACGCAAGCTGTTGATGTTATTGTGATGAGCACCCACGGGCGTGGCGGCATTAAGCGCTGGATATTTGGTAGTGTCGCTGAAAAGGTTTTACACCAAACAAGTTGTCCAATTCTCTTGATTCGTGCAAATGCAACGGCCGTTGCTAATTGGCAGGTCGGGAATTAGGAATCATCAAAAACAATAAGGAGCCATGCCATGCTTGTTGTACGTGACCTCATGTTAGAGAATCCTGCCACGGTATCACCCGAGACATCCATGCCTGCCGTCATAGCACTTATGCGTGAACACGATTGCAAACAACTGCCTGTGGTAAATTCTGCAGGTAAAGTTGTAGGTATCATCACACATCGTGATTGTTGTCTGGTCGCCAATATCCCCATTATTGATGATATGACCGTCGCCGATTGCATGACTGCGGAACCGATCACGGTTGATCCGGATATGCCTGCATTTCGCGCCGCATCTTTTTTAAGCACCTACAAATTTGGTGCCGTGCCGGTGGTTGAGAATGGTGACCTGGTAGGTATGTTAACCACAAGCCATTTTCTGTACCATTTTGCACTGAAAGGCGAGCCAGAATAATTCAATCCTGGACACGGGCATTTTTTATTTCAGCAGAGAAGCGTTGTCAACTTGACAACGCTAAAATTCGCCAGACTCCAGTTCAACTGCAAATAATTTGGCCAAATTGTTTTACGGGGCATGGATTGCCACACGCTCGATTTCTCGAATTAGTTTCGGGGAATTAATATGTTTTAGCAAGTAGCTGCGGGCACCAGCTTGAAGAAACATCTCGCGCTCAACCGCATCGACATAAGGAGCGAGTACAATCACATCTGTGGAATTCTGTGACATTTTATACACAGCTTGCGCCATCGGATATAAATCGTCATCAGAAGCTTTCTGTAAACCGAGTAAAATGACAGCAGGGTATTGCTCTTGAATTAACGCAGTCGCAGCTTCTGGGTTGGCAACGGCTCCTACCACATCCAATTTCGGAGAGACCGATAGACGAGTGCGTAAAGCGCGCCGTACAGCTTCATGGTTGTCAATAATAAGAACTTTGATTTTTTGTTCGCCGCTTGCGTTCACGCTAAAACCCTAATAAATCGTGTTTCCTGCAGCACAAATCAACTACTTGCCGCACAGAAAATTATTCAGATATATCAAGTATAGGCCCAACTAGCTAACAATTTGAGTGAAAAATGTCATTGATACCAAAGACATCTGTCATTCAGAGGGCTCGACATCTGTCATTCGGATGGCTCGACATCTGTCATAACAAAACGGTCAAGCCTTAAGGCACAATGCGCAATGTGATCGTTGTCCCCTGGCCAGGAGCGGACTTCAGGCGAAAAAGACCACCTAAACTTTCAGCGCGGGCTTGCATATTAGCAAGGCCGTGGCCAACCTGGCGGTTTTCATCATGTATATCAAAACCTTGGCCATCGTCACTAATTGTGAGTGAAACGGCCGTTTCACTACGCATTAATTGTAACAGGACCTGTTTGGCACGGGCATGTCGGGCAATATTGGCCAACCCCTCTTGTGTTGTCAGGAAAAGCGCACGTGCAAGCGATGTGGATAAATCATCAACCTCTGCGGAAATTGTCAATTGTACGGGAATCATTGTGTTTGCCTGGAATTCGCGCACAAGCTGTGCCAGACCCTGATTCAAGTCACCACGAAAACGACGTGGGCGTAAATCCAGAATGAAATTCCGAATATCACGAATCGCATCATTGAGACCCGCAACGGCCGTATCCAATAACATCGTCGCTTCTTCAGAATCGGGTGGCAATGTGAAACGCACAGATTCCAGTGTTAAGCCCACAGCATAAATAGATTGGATCACACCATCATGCAAATCCATGCCGATGCGTGTGCGTTCTTCGAGGACAGCAAGCCGTTCAACCTGCTCATACAAATTGGCATTTTGGATCGCAATCGCAGCGTGAGATGCCAACAGTTCAACAATATGCTGATCGCTCTCAGAAAATTCGTCTGCGTCAATTTTTTCAGTCAGGTACAGATTTCCTAACGACTCCCCTACTCCGATGATTGGCACCCCCAGAAAGCTGCGCATGGGAGGATGATGATCTGGAAAACCGACTGAGCGAGGATCATCTTTAATATCTTTTACGCGAAAAGATTTTTTTTCTTTGACAATCGCACCTAATAAACCTAGCCCGCGTGGCGTGTGGGGCATTTTCTCCACGACTTCTTTTGCCATGCCACTATGGATGAAACGACTCAAACGGCCGTCGCGTCCGGGGACACCCAGGGCAGCATAACGGGCTCCCACTAAGTCGCGGGCTGTATCAACAATTTGCTGTAAAACTTTTTCGGAATCGAGTTCGCTTGCAATAGCCAGGGCGGCTTGATTAAGTGCAACGAGTGTTTTGTCTTTAGATTTTGTTCCCATAAATGATTTATAAATGGTCTTCTAAATGATGTTGAATGGCATAGGCGGCCGCTTCTGCACGATTAGAAACACTTAGTTTAGATAGAATACTGCTCACATAATTACGCACAGTGCCTTCACTCAAAAAGAGATCTGCAGCAATTTCACGGTTGGTTTTGCCCCTGGCAATTAAGGATAAAACTTGTTTTTCTTGGCCAGTGAGGTCAGTAAAGGCAACAGCCTCTTCCTTTTTAATAGAGCGGCGCACTTCCACAAACACACGTTGGGTTAATGAGGGGTCTAACATCGATTCCCCACGGGAAGCGGCTTCAATGGCACGCACCAAATCATTGCTGTTCACTTGTTTAAGCAAATAACCAGTAGCACCAGCACGGATAGCAGCAAAAAGCAGTTCATCTTCAGCAAAAGAGGTCAGCATGAGCACTTGAATATCAGGCCTTTGCTCCTTGATTTGCTGACAAGCTTCAATGCCACTGCCACCAGCCAAACGAATATCCATCAAAACAATATCCGGTTCGAGCTCAAGTGCTTGTTTGACAGCTTCTTCTTCAGTGGAGGCTTCACCAATCACAACAAATTCCTTGTGGCGTTCTAGCAAAGCCCTCATGCCGAGGCGTACAACTTCATGGTCGTCAACGAGTAACAATCTTATTGTCATAATTTTAATAGTATAACTTGGTCAATGACTTTTGTCATAATTTCAGGTGTAATCTGTCACTGACAACTTTCTTAACCAGATAATACAATCAGCATGAACTATGGTTAACTTTTAATAATGTATCCATAACCTGCCACAAATGACCCATATTTCACTAATTAAGTGCATAAGCTCTTAGATAGCGAGTCATTTCCCGTGGATACCTTTCTAAATATTCTGGAGGACAAACAAATGTCACAAACAATAGAAAACAAAAAATATGTCTATTTATTCACCGAAGTCGATCAAGCAGAAGCTTATGCCGGTGATTGGGATGGCGTGCGTGGACTTTTAGGCGGTAAAGGCGCTAACTTGGCTGATATGACCCGCTTGGGTGTTCCGGTGCCACCTGGATTTACCGTCTCAACGGAAGCGTGCAATGCTTATTTGGCTGCTGGTGAAAAATTCCCAGGCAATATGTGGGAACAAGTTTTGGATGCTGTAACGGCCGTTGAAGGTCAAACTGGCAAAAAATTCGGCGATGTCGATAAACCATTGCTCGTATCCTGTCGTTCTGGCGCTAAATTCTCCATGCCCGGCATGATGGACACAGTCCTGAATATCGGTATGAATGATGCTGTTGCTGAGAAGATGATTGAACGTGCTGGCGAACGTTTCGTCTATGATATTTATCGCCGTTTAGTCCAAATGTTTGGCAGCGTGGTGATGGGCGTACCTGATGAAGCGTATGAGGCAGTTATTTCCGCAAAACGCAAGCAAGCTGGCGTTGAATCAGATGCCGACCTGACAGCGGCAGATTGGAAAAGCATCACCAAACGGTTCAAAGAAATTTATCGCACCTTTACGCGTGAAGATTTCCCGCAAGACCCTTATGCACAAATGAAGTTGGCAACGGAAGCTGTCTTTAAGTCATGGAATGGTAAACGGGCGTTTGCTTACCGCAATGCTGCGGGTATCGCCCATGATTTGGGAACGGCCGTTAATGTACAAACAATGGCTTACGGCAACTTCGGCGCAGACTCCGGCACAGGTGTCGCCATGTCGCGTAACGCATCCACAGGTGAAAAAGAACTCGAAGGCGATTATTTGATGAACGCCCAAGGTGAAGATGTTGTTGCTGGTATCCGCGCCACCTTACCAATTAGCGATCTCAAAGTCCATATGCCCGAGATTTATGCTGAATTTGAAGTCATCGCCCAAAAACTCGAAAAACATTACCGCAACATGCAGGATATGGAGTTTACCATCGACCGTGGCAAGCTCTACTTGTTACAAACGCGCGACGGCAAACGCACAGCCCAAGCTGAAGTCCGCATCGCCGTTGATATGGTTGAAGAAGGCTTGATCACCAAAGAAGAGGCTGTGGCACGCGTAAAACCCGCCCAGGTTGACTTCTTCCTGCATCCACAACTCGATGCTGAAGCGATCAAATCAGCGCGTATCATTGCAACCGGTTTGAATGTATCCCCCGGTGCGGCCGTTGGTGTTATCGCATTTGATGCCGATACGGCCGAACGTTGGTCCAAAGAAGGCAAACAAGTCATCATGGTGCGTCCAGAAACCAAACCAGATGATGTGCATGGCATGTTGGCTGCCGAAGGTATTCTCACAAGTCGTGGCGGCCGTACTAGTCATGCCGCACTTGTCGCCCGCCAATTTGGTAAACCGGCAGTCGTCGGTGTTGCCGAATTAGAAATCGATTTGCTGGCTCGCAACATGACCATTGATGAAGAGTTGCAAGTTGAGGAAGGCGAATGGATCTCCCTTGATGGCACCACCGGCACTGTGTACCTGGGTAAAGTTCCTACCGTTGTACCAGACTTCAAAAACCCGCATCTGCTTAAATTGCTTAGTTGGGCCGATGAAATTCGCGTCCTCGATGTGTGGGCAAATGCTGATTACCCGCGTGATGCTGAACGCGCCCGCGAATATGGCGCCCATGGCATTGGCCTCTGCCGCACCGAGCATATGTTCTTTGAAGCCGAACGCATGCCCGTTGTGCAGCGTATGATCATGGCCAAACATTCAGTGGATCGTAAAGAAGCCCTCGACCAATTACTGCCTCTGCAGCGTGGCGACTTCGAAGGTCTCTTCCGCGCCATGGATGGCTACCCAGTTATCATTCGCCTCATCGATCCGCCATTGCATGAGTTCTTGCCCGCCTACGAAGAACTCATCCAAGATTTGGCAGACCTTAAAGTACGCATGCAGCACTATCACACCTTAAGTGAAATTGACACAGCGTTGGCTGAAATCCGTGTAAAATCAGATTACCTCGAACGTGTTGAAGCGTTGCGCGAAATGAACCCCATGTTGGGTACACGCGGTGTGCGTTTGGGCATCCTCATCCCTGATTTGACCAAGATGCAGGTACGTGCCATTTTTGAAGCCGCCTGTAATGTTGCCCAAGAAGGTGTAGATGTACATCCAGAGGTAATGATTCCCCTCACTTCGCATGTCAACGAACTCAATGTTCAACAAAAAGCGCTCGAAGCCGTCGCCAAAGAAGTAATGGAAGAGAGAGGTATCGAAGTTACTTACAAATTTGGCACGATGATTGAAATTCCGCGTGCAGCATTAACGGCTGACGAATTTGCTGAGACAGCAGAGTTCTTCTCATTCGGTACCAACGACCTCACCCAAACCACATTTGGTATATCACGTGACGATGCCGAATCTGGTTTCTTGATGGAATATTTGCAGCAGGGCATCTTGAAAGAGAACCCATTTGCCAGCATTGATCCCAATGGTGTCGGCAAGCTGATGCAAATCGGTGTGGAATTAGGTCGTAAAGTTCGTCCCGATATGGAAATTGGCATTTGTGGCGAGCATGGTGGCGATCCCAAGAGTATTCAGATTTGCCATGATCTTGGTTTGAATTACGTTTCTTGCTCACCATTCCGTGTCCCGATTGCCCGTTTAGCCGCAGCACACGCCGCTTTGGCAGACAAATAAATAAAAGAGGAGCAAAGTTGCAGAGTAGCAGGGTAAAACTTTGCTGCTTTGCAATCCTGCAACCTTTAAAGGATGTTTATTATGACAAAAACAATGATCACTATTGACGGTAATGAAGCTGCGGCACGAGTCGCGCATAAGCTCAATGAAGTGATCGCCATCTATCCCATCACACCATCTTCACCTATGGGTGAGTTGGCAGATCAATATTCTGCGCAAGGGGACACCAATATTTGGGGTTCAGTGCCACAGGTTGTTGAGATGCAAGCTGAAGGTGGTGCAGCGGGTGCGGTACATGGCGCATTACAAGCTGGCGCGATGACAACAACCTTTACAGCTTCACAGGGATTGTTATTAATGATCCCGAATATGTATAAAATCGCTGGTGAGCTGACCAGCACAGTTTTGCATGTGGCTGCACGTTCAATTGCAGCACAGGCACTCTCAATTTTTGGCGACCACAGCGATGTGATGGCAGCACGTAATACTGGGTTTGCGTTCCTGGCATCCAATTCGGTGCAAGAAGTTCATGATTTTGCTTTGATCGCCCAAAATGCGACAATGAAAGCGCGTGTACCGTTTATTCATTTCTTCGATGGTTTCCGCACATCACACGAGATCAACAAAATTGAACTGCTGGAAGATTCTGTGTTACGCGAGATGATCGATGATGATTTGCTGCGTGCACATCGTGCCCGTGGACTGACTCCTGACAGCCCCGTATTACGTGGCACGGCACAAAACCCAGATGTCTTTTTCCAGGCGCGTGAGAGCGTTAATCCATTTTATGACGCTTGTCCCGGTATTGTACAAGACGCGATGGATCAATTTGCAGAGTTAACCGGCCGCCAATACCACATTTTTGATTATGTGGGGGCGCCAGATGCTGAGCGTGTGATTGTTTTGATGGGTTCGGGCGCTGAAGCTGCCAGAGAGACAATTGAATATCTGGTTTCTCAGGGCGAAAAAGTGGGTATGGTAATTGTGCGTTTGTATCGGCCGTTTGATACGGCC
>CAYGMR010000226.1:7596-9069 GCA_964350725.1 uncultured Ardenticatenaceae bacterium
ATGCACTGCCAGCAACCACCAAATCTATCGCCGTTCTCGATCGCACCAAAGAACCGGGTGCTTCCGGTGAACCGCTTTACCTGGATGTCATTGCATCGATCGTCGAACACGTTGCCGATGGCACAGCACCTTTTGACATCATGCCGAAAATAGTAGGCGGCCGTTATGGGCTCTCATCCAAAGAATTTACCCCGGCCATGATCAAAGGCATCTTTGACGAACTCAACAAAAAGAAACCCAAGAATCATTTCACTGTGGGCATCATCGACGATGTGACCCACACCAGTCTAGACTTTGATCCCACACTTAACATCGAAAATGAGGATGTGATTCGCGCTTTATTCTATGGGTTAGGGTCTGATGGTACTGTTGGTGCCAATAAAAACTCGATCAAAATAATCGGTGAAAACACCCCCAACTATGCGCAGGCATACTTTGTTTATGACTCCAAAAAAGCAGGCGCTGTCACCGTTTCCCATTTGCGCTTTGGCCCGCGTCCAATCCACAGCACTTACCAGATCGGTTCAGCCAACTTCGTCGCCTGTCATCAAGCCCTCTTCTTGGAGCGCTTCGACGTTTTACGCTTGGCGGAACCTGGCGCAACTTTCTTGCTGAACAGCCATCATGGCCCAGAGGAAGTTTGGGATCATTTGCCGCAAAGTATGCAGCAGACCATTATCGACAAAAAGCTTAAATTCTATGTCGTCGATGGCTACAGTGTGGCTAAAGAAACCGACATGGGGCGCCGCATCAACACCATCATGCAAACCTGTTTCTTTAGCCTGATGGAACAAGTGACTGGTTCGCCGCTTTTGCCTAAAGATGAAGCGATTGATGCCATTAAAACAGCCATCAAAAAGACCTACAGCAAACGAGGTGAAGCGGTAGTCAAAGCCAATTTCGCTGCTGTAGATGCGGCTTTGGCACATCTATACGAAGTTAAAGTGCCTGATACCGCCAGCAGCGGCTTCGAGCGTAAACCAGTTGTACCGGCATATGCACCCGAGTTTATTCAATCGGTGACGGCACGCATGATTGAAGGTGTTGGTGATATGCTGCCCGTTAGTGCGCTGCCGGTTGATGGCACCTATCCCACGGGGACAACCAAATGGGAAAAACGTAATATTTCCGAAGAAATTCCCGTGTGGGATTCTGATATCTGCATCCAATGTGGTAAATGTGCCTTTGTTTGTCCACATGGCGTAATTCGTATGAAGATATTCGAACCGGAACTCGCAGAAAGCGCTCCGGCAACCTTCAAATCGGCACCAGCACGTTATAAAGAGTTCAAAGACTCTGCATTTAGCTTGCAAGTTGCACCAGAAGATTGCACCGGGTGTACACTATGTGTTGAAGCTTGTCCGGTAGAGAACAAAAAACAACCCAAATTCAAAGCGATTAATATGCAGCCAGTTGCCACGCTGCGCGCACAAGAAAAGGAAAACTGGGATTTCTTCTTAGATATACCCGAGG
>CAYGMR010000227.1:0-9061 GCA_964350725.1 uncultured Ardenticatenaceae bacterium
GTTTTGACAAGGTCAAACACCACTTTGTGAGCGATACCCAGCGATTCCGTTTCACCGTCATCGCCGCGAAACGCCCCCATGTTGCTGTCGGCGGAATCGGTTGATCTTAAACTGATCAATCGTTCCAGAAAGCACACCGCGGTTAACTCATTTGGTTCACTCATCGAGGTTCCCCTTTACGCAACAAAATCAAACGCCTCAACTGTTGCCATTTGTTTTTCACCTGTGCTGTTACAATACCTTCGCCAATTTTCTGAAATTGGTCTGTCATACCTGCGCAGGCAGGTATCCATCTTTTTGTTACACGCGTGGATTCCCGCCTGCGCGGGAATGACCCATGTGAATTTCAACAAAAATAAATTTTGGCGAAGGTACTGACTGTTAGGGAAACATACATATGTCAAACCTCACTATCTGAAATTGAAAAGTTGGTCTGTTGCTTGTGGGCTACCTGCTTTCAAAGATACAGTACGCTTGTTCTTTACTCGCCCGCTATCGTAACGCGGCACAGCAGTGTGTTGTTGGTTTCCAGATCTGGCCCCCAAATCAACTCTGCATTTGCATCCCACTTGATTTGGTCGTAACCATCTTTCGGACTGACAGCACTGGCTGAGTGCACGGTGGTGGCTGTCCAACTGCTGTCGTCAAAATCGGCCGTTTTCCAACCATCCGGTTCGCCTAAATCGGTAAATTCACACGGCGCAACGCCGGCAACTGGATTTGCTTCACTCGCGCACGACTTATCCAGCGGCGCTTCGTGAATGACGGTGCAAGCCCATTCCGCATTGGAAACCCCGACAACGTCACCACTGCCCAAATCAGTCAACTGCATGATAAAGCCACCGTCGCCCATTTGCTGGCGGTTGGTGCCGATGTATTCCAGCCCCGTATCATTTTCCTTAAAATCCTTGAGAATGAAGTTGAGTTGCAGCGGGTAACTGGCCTCAAACGTGGCCGTTTCTGCATTAAAAGAACGCTCTGTCGTGATTGAAACCGAATCTTCGACAATCAAATCTTCGCCCAGATAGGCGGCAAACCAGTTATCGGCCCACGCTTCGAGTTGGAAGGTGGCCATGGACGCTGAATCGGTTTCGTCCAAATCAGGTTCTACTTCAGCGGACGCTGAATCAGTTTCGTCCAAATCAGGTTCCACTTCAGCGGACGCTGAATCAGTTTCGTCCGAATCAGGTTCCACTTCAGCGGACACTGAATCAGTTTCGTCCAAATCAGGTTCTGCTTCAGCGGACGCTGAGTCAGTTTCGTCCGAATCGGGTTCTGCTTCAACCGTCGGATTGTTTGCCGTCGCAACGGCCGTTGGTTCAGCAACGGCCGTTGCTGTTGGTGATGGTTCGTCGGGTGCCGCTTCCGTCGAGGGTGGTGCAGATTCATCTGCGCCACCACAAGCGACAAGCAATAAAAGTAAAAGTAAAATTGCAGCTAGCTTACGCATAAATTTCGCTCCATATGGCATGCTCGATCAACCTGAAACACGCACAAGTTAACATGTTTTCTCCAGTACATCAATTTTTTGATTCTAAATTCTTCAAAACCACAAACACTATGTTTGTTATGTACCAGCCTATACTAGATCAAAAAGATTTATGCACTGTTGGGAAATTATAAAGATTTGGTATAGATAAAAAATTTGTAGCTATTCTGGGGTACACACGAGATTTGTCAAATTTACTCAACTAACCTATACAGTTACAAAATTTGCAACGATTCTGGAAACCACATAAGTCAAAAAAATCCAATTCAATATTGCACAATTGGCGCTTTTCCTATCCAAGTATCATCTGCAAGCATTGCAACCATTGCATCGGCGCAATCAGAAAAACTGATAGTTGAAAACCCATTGAATGCATCAAAACCCACGCGGTATTTACCGGTATGTTTGCCTGCTTTCATTTGCACGGGACGAACACCTAACCAAGTGACATCCCGATTATTAGTGAGGAGCTCATATTGGTTTTCTTTGTCGAAATGACGCAGCGCAAGGAATTTCTCTGCGTAAAACTTCACGAATTTCGCACCGAACCCAATCTTATCTTCTGGAACCAGCGTACTTCCCCCACCACACCAAACCAGCCGCCCAACTTTTTTCTTGCGCATAATATCGAGGATATGCCTTGTCACATCTGTGCAAAGATTCTCTGGCGAGTTTTTATCAACGCCAATTGCAAAAAGCACAGCGTCCGTTCCCGGAAGAATGGTCTTGTCTACGTCAACATATTCAAGCCCATTGCCTGTTACCACATGGATTTTTCCTTCAAATTCCGGGCGTAACTTTTGAGGATTCCTTACCAGCACAGAAATATCATGCCCGTCTTGCAACGCAAGGCGTACACACTCACTGCCGACTGAGCCGGTGGCTCCAAAGATTGCTAGTTTCATACTGAATTCCTCTTAAAGATTGTGCTTATCTGTCAAGAATGCTTTTCTCCATGTTTTCCTATTTCCCAACCCTTTTCGCTCAGAAGTTGTTCTGCCTTTTGCGCCGGTTGATCTTCTAAAGGCGTGGCCATGGAATCATTCCAACGATTCAAAAAGCCAAACATGGATATGACGGCTAGAATCTCAACAATCTCGCCTTCATCCCAATAGGTACCCAGACGAGTGAACAATTCATCTGTAACAGCATTGGGAACGGTAGCCGCTGCCAGCGCAAAATCTAAGGCCGCCTTTTCAGCGTCCGTAAACAAAGGGCTGGATTGATACTCCCAAAGCACAGCCAGCCGTTCTTGCGCAATCTCATTGCGGCCCGAAACAAAGATGGTATGGGCCTGGCAATATTGGCATCCAGCGGCTTTACTGGCGATATGACTGACGAGATGTTTTAGTTCTAAAGGAACGGACCCGTAGGGGCCCATCACGGCACCACTTAAGGCCACAAACCCTGCAACGAGATACGGCCGTCTAGCCATCGTCCGTAAGCTGTTGGGCACAAACCCAAAATCATGTTCAAAGATAGGTAAAGCAGCTTGCAATTCGGGAACGGCCGTAATGGCTTCATCCAGGGGCAAGGGTTCCATGCGAGTCATATTTTTCTCCTCGTATAAAGTAATTCCTGTTCGATGCTCGAACAAGGATGTTCGAGCTACGGTTTTCACTCATTCGTGGTTCCGCGCAGCGACGTAATCTCTCCTATTAAAATTAAAAGTCTACTGCGTCTTGGCCTTTTAATGTTAGCAGTTGGCGAGCGTCGTCAGGTGTGGCAATTTCACGCTCTAATTCATTGGCCAGGCGAACCACCTTTTCAACCAATTCATGATTACGTGCCAACTCGCGACGACGCACAAAAATGTTGTCTTCCAACCCCACCCGTACATGACCACCCATGATGATGCCCATTGTTGCCATATGAAATTCGTTTGGATAACCAACCCCAATCACTGACCATTTGTAGTTTTTACGCCCAAACAAGCGATCGGCCGTTTCTATCATCGTCATTAATGATTGTGGTTCGGCCGTTAAGCCGCCCAAAACACCGAGCACAAATTGAATCCAAAACGGACCTTCGATAACGCCTTGTTTAACAAGAAAGTGTAGATTGTGCAAATGTCCCACATCATATGCTTCGAATTCTGGCCGGATATTGTATTCGTTCATCGTCTCAGCAAAGATTTCCATACTGCCGAAGGTGTTGGAAAAAATAAAGTTTTTGGTTCCTTCCACATACGCCTGCTCCCACTCTGCTTTCCAACCGATTTTGTTAAAACGTTTGGCAACCGGGTGCATGGAGAAGTTCATCGAACCTAAGTTAAAGGAAGCCAGTTCCGGCTTGCACAGGACAGCGCCCCGCAAACGATCTTGCGGCGTCATGCCCATGCCACCGCCAGTGGTGATGCAAACGACAGCATCGCAGTTTTCCTTGATACCCGTGGCAATCTCTTTAACGATCTCAGGGTCTGAAGATGGCGCGCCATTTGCGGGATTGCGCGCATGAATGTGGATGGAGGATGCGCCGGCTTTGGCACAGGCCACCCCATCCGCAATAATATCTTCGGTGCGGTAAGGCAAATAGTCTGATTGGGAGGGCACAGTGATTGCGCCTGTTAATGCGGCAGTGATAATGAGTTTGTCCATATTTATTCCCCTTCGAAGCCAAAATATGCTTCTTGTACGGCCCTGTTTTGGCTTAGTTCAACGGCCGTACCTGACAAAGTGATTCTTCCCCTTTCTAAAATGTAGGCACGATCAGCAATATCTAAACTACGATGCACATTTTGTTCGACCAAAAAGACCGTTGTTCCAGCAGCATTAATTTCACGAATCGCCCGATATAAATCTTCAATGATGAGCGGAGCCAGGCCGAGTGATACCTCATCAAAGATAATGAGTTCCGGCAGTGACATCAGCGCACGCCCTATCGCCAACATCTGCTGCTCGCCGCCCGAAAGCGTGCCTCCCATCTGATTCTGGCGTTCCTCTAAACGCGGGAATAATGCAAAGACACGGGCCATCGTTTCCGATCTCTTTTGGCGCGCACGTGGAGGATAGGCGCCAATCTCTAAATTTTCTTTAACAGTCATACGGGGGAAAATTTTGCGCCCTTCAATACATTGGGCAATCCCCTGAGCTGTCACGTCATGCGGTTTGCATCCTGCTAATGTCGTTTCCTTAAAGGCAATATCACCAGAAAACCAGGGGATTTGTCGCGAAATAGCACGGATAAGTGTCGTCTTTCCTGCGCCATTGAGACCAATTAAGCCAACAATTTCCCCTTTAAAAATATCTAACGAAACATCAAATAGCGCTTGGAAGTCACCATATCCCGTATCTAAATCGGAGATTTGCAGTAATGGCTTCTCATGACTTTCCCTTACTTTTTCAACGATTACAGGCCTGTCTACTGCATCATCCGCATGGGCTTCTTCTCCCAAATACACTTCAATAACTTGTTCGTTTTTCACGATTTCGTCAGGCGTCCCTTCAGCCAAGAGTTGGCCAAAATTCAAGACCAGGATTTTATCGGAGTGGGCGAACATCACATTTAGGACGTGTTCGATGATAATTAAGGTTGTGCCTGATTTTTTCAGGTCATCGAGCAGCAGTTGCAACTCTTCAACTTCGCTATCAATTAAACCACCCGCAATTTCATCTAACAAAATCAGTTTTGGATTTAAGGATAAGGCTTTGGCCAGTTCCAAACGTTTCAAATCTAACAAGCCTAACTGCCCGGCAGATGTTTCTGCCCGCTGACTCAAATTGACATGATCTAAGATTTGCATCGCTCTCTCTCTACCGTTTTTCATCGAGCGATGCTTTCCGCCATACAAATCTCCAACAAGAATATTTTCGAGCACAGTCATGGATGAAAAGGGTTGTGGGATTTGATAAGTCCGGCCGATTCCCAGAGAGGATATTTTGCTGGTTAACTGCCCACTAATTTTTTCGCCTTCAAAATAAATTTCACCCTTCGTCAAAGGATAGACACCCATAATGAGGTTCATGAGGGTTGATTTACCCGCACCATTGGGACCCATGATGCCTAAGACCTGGCCTTGCTCTAAGGAAAAGGAGACATCATGTACGGCCGTTAATGAACCAAATTGTTTCGAGACATGGCGGCATTCAAAAAACATGTCAATCTCCCCCTACCTCAGAAACAGTTAAACGCTCCTCTAAAAACCAGGCTGATATTCTTTTGGCGACCGCTAACTGTTTAACCCACCCCCAAATCCCTTCAGGCATAAAACGAATCACGAGAATAAAAATGAAGCCCGTGATCATCAGATGAATCGTATAAAATTCAGCTAAGGCCTCACCCAAAAAAGTAATGAATATTGCGCCAACAATCGGCCCCACAATCGTGCCCATTCCACCAATAATGACAATATTAATCATGGCAATTGTCCAACCTACCCCAAAAATCGAGTATGGTTCAATAACACTTAAGCGCGTGGCATGAATGGCACCAATTAGACCAGCCATAAAGGCACTAATGGCAAAGGAAAATAGTTTTGTCTGGAAAATACTGATGCCCATATTTTGTGCACTTTCTTCATTATCACGAATAGCGCGTAATCCCAGCCCCAACTTTTGCCGTAAGATGATAACGAGAACGGCCGTTGTGATTGCCATAGCAGCCAACATCAAATAATAAAATTCGTTTAGGCTGGGAATTCGGCTAAGGGGAAACCGTACACCTTGTGCACCACCCGTAAACTCCCAATTGATCATCCAAATGCGTAAAGCCTCTGCCAAAATAAGCGTACCGATCGCAAAGTAGATGCCATGAAAACGAAAAGTGGGAAAAGAAATAATGACAGCAAACAAAGCGGCCAAGATACCCCCAGCCAAGATGGCGGCCATAAACGGAATATTTAGCCGACTCATAAAAATCGCTGCCGAATAGGCGCCAATCCCAAAAAAGGCCGCATGCCCAAGTGAAATCAACCCTGTATACCCACCAACCAAATTCCAACTTTGCGCCAAAGCAATATTAAGAAAGAGCAAATACAAAATAAATACAGTAAAGCGACCGGCAAAGGTAGGAACCAACAGTAACACAATGCCACCTATTCCCAACAATCCTGCCAATAACCATAGTCGGTTTTTCATCATCAGCGTGCCTCTACTCCGATCCTTTGCGGCCAAATAAACCACGCGGACGAATTAATAACACGAGTAAAAAGATGAGAAACCCGATCATGTCCCGATACCCCGTGCCCACAATGGCGGCTCCCATACCTTCCGCAGTCCCTAAAATCAGACCACCGAGTAATGTACCAATGATGCTGCCCATCCCACCAAGGACAACAACAACAAAGCTTTTCAAAAGCCAGGGAAACCCACTGGCCGGTATAAATGAAAACGCCGCACCAATCAGCAACCCACCAAATGCAGCCAGGCTGGCACCAATACCATAGGTGATTGCATATATATGGTTCACATTAATCCCCATGATGCCAGCTGTTTCAGGATCTTGCGTTGCTGCACGAATCGCTTTCCCTAAATAGGTACGGCTGATGAACAAATGCAAACCGCCAATAAGCACAACGCCCAAGACGAGAGAAACAACATATATTGTCGGTACGGTAACCCCTAATACCTCTGTGCCTTGTTGTGTAAACCTCGTTGTAATTGTCTGTGGATCCCCACCAAAGATATAAATCATGCCATTTTGAGCAATGATTGATAAGCCAAACGCCATCAATAAAGCAGGCTCCATGCCTTTGCCCATCACAGGGTTTAAAACCCAGCGCTGAGTTGCAAACCCAATCACAAAGATAATTGGCATGCTAATAAAAGTCGCCAAAAGTGGATCGACGCCAAACACACCAGTAATGACAAGGTTCAAATAGGCCGCGGCAATTAAAAATTCACCATGCGTGACATTAACTAAGCGCATCACGCCGAAAATCAAGGAGAGGCCAATAGCAACTACGGCATACAAACCGCCGAGAAAAAAACCGTTTACAGCACCAGCGAAAAAAGTAGAAAAGGTCAAAGTAATTGATCCTCAGGATGTCAGCACACCTATCGGCCGTAGGGAGAAATCTGTTTCGGTGATACTGCGTCCAAAACAGATTTCTCCAAGCAACACTTGTAGTTCAAGAAAATAATCGGGGAATACATGTAGGACGATTTGGTAAATCGTCTACAAAGTTGATTACCCGTTTTGTTTTCAATCACTAACCATTGCATTACTCGCCGAGATGTCACTGGTTTGTATAGTTACAAATCAACAACGATTATGGAATTGGGTAAATAAATTCAGCTGTAGATAATTCAGGTGGATAAACAATCTCAAGATCGCCGTCTTGCCATTGCAACATAAAAATGGGCAATGTTGCAGCATGTTGATTGGGGCCTTCTGTAAACTTCACTGGACCAACAACGTAGGTTTCATCTGTTTGGCCAACTGCTTCGTTCACAGCTTCTTTATCCAAGGAGCCAGCTCGTTCCATCGCATCGAGCAACACTTGAGCAGATGTGTATGTGTCGGCAATGTGCTGACTATAGAGTTGGCCTGTGTCGGCTTCAAAACGATCGCGTAACTCTTGTGCACCGGGGTAATCTAGACCTGGATGCCAGTAGCCAGCAACGCTTGTTCCTTGGGCCGTGTCACCCAATACGTCCCACCAGGCAACAGGTTCACCCCCTTTTTCAAAGAAAGCTGCTTTCGGTGTGTAGTCTAATGCTTGCATTTGGTTCCAAAGGGCGAAGGCATCTGGTGTTATCATTTGGGCAATAACAATTTCAGCTTCTGCTTCTTGTGCGCGGCGGATTAAATCACCATATTCTGTTGCCCCGACAGGGAAATCAGCATGATAGACAATTTCATAACCAAACTCCGGCGCTTTTTCCTCCCATAAACCACCCATGACTATCCCGTCTTGTTCATTGTCAGTAAAGAGCGCTACCTTTTTATTTGATTCGACTTGATCCATGGTCAAGAATTGTTGTTCGGTCATTTCCAGTTCATCAAAGAAGATGTCCCATACCCAATTCCACCCTTCTGAATTCGCACCCAAAAAAGCGCGGATTGGCGCGATACCGGTTACCATGGGGACTCCTTCACGTTCAGCAATGACTGCCCCACTGATAACAAGCGGGGGTGTTGCGGAACCGAGCAAGGCATCAACTTCATCTTGCAAAATTAATCTTTCTGTGTTTTCAGCAACTTTATCGGGACTGCTTTCATCATCATATATAATCAAACGAACAGGCACTTTTGCATCGTACTCTTCTAAATAAAGGCCGCCGTCTGCATTAATTTCATCAACGGCCGTTTGGTAGCCCCACTCTTCATAACTTCCAAATGCTGAAAGGGCACCTGATTTGGGAATCGAAGCCCCAATCACAATTTCTTCTGGTGCTTCCGCTGTGCTCGAACAAGCAGCGGAAAAGAGCATTAAAAGCACAATGCCAATCAGTAAAACAACTTTGTAAATCTTCATCATAATCTCTCCTCATTAGCCTCGTACATAAAAAAGTGGGAATTCAAATCCTTACGTACAAGTGTTTAATAAACCTTTTCAAGGTCTTAACTAAACCGGTTTGACTAAAGGGAGTCCGGAAAGTAGACTGAGGTCGGGTCTTTCCAGACTCGCAA
>CAYGMR010000228.1:0-9055 GCA_964350725.1 uncultured Ardenticatenaceae bacterium
GATGAAAACAGCGGGAATGAGGGATATGAGGGGGGTATAGTAAGGAAGGCTCTTCTTTTTGGCTTCTTTTGCAGCTTTTATAGCAGCATAGATGCCGTAGCCAGCTAATGCAACCGCAATCGCAAAAAAGAAAACATAGGCAACATCGCCCATGGCGCTGACGTAATTATCCAAGCCGCGCCATTCGTTTTGTTTGATGCGCCATTTGTATGTGCTTACATAACCAGCAAATAAAATCGGGAAGATGCCAAAGGTAAAAACGATAAAGAAAGCAGGTAATAAGAACAAGTATGCGATCAGGTTTTCTTTGAGTAACCGTTTTCTGCGCCCCGACATAAATGATCGTCGTTGGGGTTTGGTTACGGCCGTTTCCTGACCGGTTACAGTCTCAGTCGTCATATTTCCTCCTAGTAAAATACGAGGGCTGCAACAAATTTGCCAACACTTTTTTGTTAGTCAACAATTATTGGCATTATAACACGGTGCATCATGCTGACAACCATCTAGCTTGCAGATCATGTAAACGTTTTGTTAACCTTCTCTCGCGCTAAAAATATACAGGTTTTGTCTAATCCTTTGTCTAACGAAGTTGTTGCTTGCCAGCCGATGAGTTCACGTGTGCGTTTTTTATTTGCGACTTGCTGCGGCGTTTCGCCAGGTCGGTTGGGTATGGCACCGATTTGTGGACGGCCGTTGCTGCCCACAATTTTATAAATGGTACGAACCACATCGGCGACGCTGGTGAGCGTGCCCGTGCCGAACTCGACCGTTGTTGCTGGGGGCAAATCAGCTTGCAGGATGGCAAAAATGCCGGCTACAGTATCAGTTATGTAAACCCAATCGCGTTTTTGGCTGCCGCTGGTCATCGGGAAATTCTCTTGGGAATAGGCAGCTTTTATCGCGGCGGGAATCAAACTGTTTTCTGGTTGACCAGGCCCATATGTTTGGAAAATCATCGCCCCAATGATCGGCCATTGTTGGGTACGGCCGTACATTCGACAAAACTGCCATGCTGCTGCTTTGCTGGCGGCATAATGATTCATCGCGCTGCGCTCGCCGGGAGTACGGCCGATAATAAATTTGAGTGTCGTAGATGAGTTTTCAAAACAAGCTTGTAACAGATTAAGCGTGCCATTGACATTGTGATCCAATGCAGTTTTTATCGGTAGGAAAGGGTCGGTTACACCTGCTGCGGCTAAATGGATGACGATATCTGGTTTTGCCTGCTGTATTGCTAAGGTTGTGGCCTGAGCATTACGTAAATCGGCATAAACAGCTGCGGTTTGGGGGGATAACGGCCGTTTCTTGTGTTGATCGCGTAGGAGGAGGGTAACGGCCGTATCAGGTTGCGCGAGCAGTAGCGGCGTTAAAGCTGTGCCAATAAAACCTGTTCCACCAGTTAACAATATGCGCATTAGAAATTAAAAGCAGTTACACAGAAAGCGCGGAGATGACACGGAGCTGCACGAAGGTTTCGGAGATTCGTGTTTTTCAAAATTTCTTCAAAAAGATCCATTTAGTCCCCAAATTCGTTGTCATTTCTCGGAAAACAAGATTTGTCAATCAATCAGCTACGCTCTCCCCTTTTTCTCCGTGTATCTCGATTTGCCCTCTGTGAAACTCCGTGTAGCCTATTGGTACGCTAGAAATTCCTGGTACCAGGCCATCGTTTTGTTGATGCCACCGTCAAGTGTGAATGCAGGCTGCCAGCCCAACACTTTTTGGGCTTTGTCGGCACACAGATATTCATCTTGAATTTCATGTGTGACTTCATCCAAAATAATTGGCTTGAGTTGTGGACAATCGGACAGTTCGATAATAGTTTCAACGACTTCGAGAGCTGTTGCCGGTTGACCCAGGCCAAAATTAAATGCTTGCCCGCGAATGTCAGGCTCCGCCGCACGCTCAGCCAATGTCAGGTACGCATTTACCGCATCTTCAACATACATATAATCCCGTTTGAAGCTGCCATCAGAGCGGATAATTGGTTGCTCTCCACGTAAAACGCTGCGAACTGTGCCGGGAAACAGCCGGTTCCAATTTAAGTCGCCGCCACCATACAAATTTGAACAGCGCGTGATAGCAACCGGCATTAAATATGTTTTTGCGTATGTTTGCGCGATGAGGTCTACACAACTTTTAGAAACATCATAAGGATGCAGCCCATGCAGCGGATACGCTTCAATATATGGAAGTTGGGCACTTTCGCCATATGCTTTTTCACTACTGGCGACGACGATGCTTTCCACGGTTGGATTGTGTCGTGCGGCTTCGAGTAACTGCCAGGTTCCGCGAATATTGGTCTCAAAAGTTGAGAGGGGCGAGCGATTGGCAATGCCGACAATGGTTTGCGCGGCCAAGTGGAAGATGGTGTTGATCTCGTATTCAGCTAGAATGCGATCGAGTAAGGCATAGTCGCTTAATTCACCATAAACGAGCGTGATGTTGCTATTGGTGCCGGAGCGAAAAAGTTGGGCCTGCGGTACATGGTCGCGTACGAGCCCAATCACATCAGCACCTTGTGCGGCTAGTTCTGCGGTGAGCCAGGAGCCTAAAAAGCCTGTGCAACCGGTGATGAAGACACGTTTATCTTGCCAGAAAGTCATAGTTAGTCCAGTAGTTGGCTGTTTTCCCAGGTTTGCCAGGGGGCGCCTTGTTGCCAGATTTCTTCAAGTTCATTGGCATCTTTGAGGGTGTCCATCGATTGCCAGAATCCGTGGTGGCGGTACATCATGACCTGATTTTGTTGAATCATTTCTTGTAGTACACCCGTTTCAAGGGCTGTGTCATCTCCGTTTTGCATTTGTTTGAGTACGGCCGTTTCAAAAACCATAAAACCCGCATTAATCCAATAAGGCAAACGTGGGTATTGTTCGTATAGCGAAACTTGCCCGTCTGCATCGGCTTCCATGATGCCGTATTGGTAATGACGCGGTTGGATCGCGGTGATGGTTGCCATTTTTTTATGCGCCAAATGAAAGTCCAATACTGCTTGGATATTGACATCCCCGACACCATCCCCATAGGTCAAGAAGAAGCGTTCTGCCTGGATATAATCGGCGATTTTGACCAAACGGCTCGCTTTGTCGGTGTGTAAACCCGTATCGACCAGCGAAACCTGCCATTTAGGATGGGCTTCTTCGCCATGATAAGTGACACCGTTTTTATGTTGTCCGACTTCAATGGTGAAATCGCGTGACATCGCTTCGTAATTCAAAAAGTAGCTTTTGATTTGCTGCGCTTCATACCCTAATGGCAAGATGAAGCGGTTAAAACCATAGGTGGAGTAGATGCGCATGACGTGCCAAATAATCGGCCGTCCGCCAATTTCAACCAGTTCTTTTTTTGTAGCGATGCCGCCACGCATGCGTGTGCCTTGTCCGCCACAGAAAATGACGACAGGAATGTCTTGATGTTTCATAAAAGTTTCTCAATGATTATTGCGACAGGATCATAACACAGGCAATTGTTGACTGCCAGTTGGGGACAAGCTGGAAAGAGATTGCTAATCTTGTTTTTCTAGAACCTAAAGAATGCAATGATTTGTTGATGGTATCATCACATAAATCGGTTCATTTTGCCAATCTGAGCTTAAAAGGCTCGGCACAGATTCCTTACCAAGCATTGTTTGCGAACACGCAGATATCACCTTTGGCGATTGATGAAATTGCTGATTGAGCTTATTCGATGAGAATATTGTCAATTAGGCGTGTTTTGCCGAAGAATACGGCCGTTGACAACAACACCCCGCTCTCAATCACATCCAACTCCTGTAAACTGTTGGGATCCGCCACAGACACATAATCGAGCCGAGCCAATGGCTCCCCTTCAATTAGATCCTGCATAAACTGCCTCAATTTGTTGCCCTCACGTTCGCCCTTCGTGTAGCGAGTTTTAGCTGCTTGTAAGGCTCGCGATAAAACAAGCGCCGCCTGCCGTTCAGCCGGGTTAAGGTATTTATTGCGTGAACTCATCGCCAGACCATCGGCTTCGCGCACAATGGGGCAAATCACAACCTCTACATTAATGTTCAAATCGCGCACCATTTGTTTGATAACAATAACTTGTTGCGCATCTTTTTGGCCAAAATAGGCGCGTGTTGGTTGGATGATGTTAAACAGCTTGGCAACGATGGTAGTCACACCCTGGAAATGGGTGGGTCGTGAGGCGCCTTCTAATGGTTTTGTTACATTTTCAACAGATATATATGTTTGAAAATCTGCTGGGTACATGGTTTGGTCGTTGGGTGTAAACACGAGGTCGACCCCTTCTGCACGCAACAAAGCCAAATCTTTTTCAAGAGCGCGGGGATAACTGCTTAAATCCTCGTTGGGGGCAAATTGGGTTGGATTGACATAAATGCTGACCGCCACACGCTCGTTTTCAGCACGGGCACGTTTGACCAGCGCAATATGCCCGTCATGTAGATAGCCCATTGTGGGCACTAGCCCCCACGATAAATTCAGGTTTTGCCAGCGGATGTTTCTTGTTTCTTCAATATTTGCACAGATTTGCATATTCGGAATCCTTTTTAGTATAACTGTTTGTTTGTAACTATACAGATGCCTTGGCTGTCATACCCGCGAAGGTGGGTATCCATGTGTGGATTCCTGCCTTAGTGGGTATGACCTGAATAGTTACGATTGTTTTATAATAGAACGAATCAAGCTGTATGCCAGAAATGTATAAGGAGATTAACCCATGGCAAATGAACCTAAAAACAGAGAGTTGAAAGACACGGGCTATGAACTGTTCTTACTGCTGCTTTCACTAGTATCTATCGTCAATTTGATTTTTGTTTGGGTTAACATTTTTATTGAAGTGTCGCCTCTTACCCTGAGTGTCGTGGAAATAATCAATGTTATTCTGACGGTTTTTTTCTTGTTTGATTTTTCTTACCGCATTTTTACGACAGCATCTAAGTCACATTACTTCTTTAAGGATTGGGGGTGGGCTGACTTGTTAGCCTGTGTGCCTTCGTTTCGCATTTTTCGTGTTTTCCGTATTTTTCGGGCTGTTCGGTTGCTGCGGATTTTTGGTGTGAAGAATATGGTGGACGAAGTTGTTAATAACCGTGCAGGTAGTGCTCTTTATTTGGCCGTTTTTGGTATTATTGTCGTCGCAGAATCTGCCTCGATTGTTGTGGTAAATGTTGAAAGTGCCGATCCAGCAGCTAATATTACCACAGCCGGGGATGCTGTATGGTGGGTGTTTGTGACCTTGACAACAGTTGGTTACGGTGATCAGTTCCCAGTCACACCACTTGGGCGTATTGCGGGTGTCTTTGTTATGTTTTCTGGTGTGGCTTTGATTGGTGTATTGGCTAGTTTCCTCTCTAATTTTTTCCGGGAGACACCAGAGAAACCAGAGGCTGTATATGACCCATCAGATCCAAGGGCGAAACTGGCTGAACTAAAATCGCTATTAGCACAGCAACAGGCTGCACAAAGTGAGTTGGTCGATAAGATTGCGGAAATAGAAGGCATGTTATGACCGAGTTCTCTATACGTGCTGTGCTAATGTCTCCAGTTGATTTTGAACAGCATCTATTGATGATTCGTTGTTTTCGAGCATATGAACTAATTTTTGTAGCTGTTTATTGATGGGTGTGGGGTAGTTGACCCGATTCCCGTTGCTAACCACAGCCCCACAAATCGCATCAATTTCGGTGGGGACGCCGCGATGAATGTCTTGCAGCATGGATGAATGATTCAGGGCGGTTGTGTGTGCAACGGCCGTTACTTGTTCGCGAGCATTCGCATACGGCAGTTCAATTTCCATAAAAGCTGCTAGATGCGCCACTTCTTCTGCTGTCGCCCACATTAAGCCGCGCATCAATTTGTTTTCAAGCAGATATCCATTTGGTTTTCGTAGGATAGCTGTCAACGGGTTGATAGCAGCATTGACAGCCAGTTTGCCCCAGATCAATCCAGCGACATTGTGGCTGAGATGGGTTTCGAGGCCAGCGCTGTTTAATGTGTGGGCAAATTGTTGTAAGAGCACGGCCGTCGTCTCCGAACTCGCTAAATGCGTTGCCCCAAAACCAGCTTGTCTAACAAATCCAGGTCTTAACATGGTTGCACCTAAGGCCGTGGTCCCCAATGTGATGGGGTTATGGGGGAAAACGGCCGTTAACTGTTCCACATTGCCAAGCCCGTTTTGTAAGGTGATGATGGTCGTAGATTGGGGTAAGGTTGGGGCTAATTCTCGGGCAACGGCCGTTGTTTGAGTGCTTTTCACGGCAACCAGCACTATGTCTGGTATGCCTAAGTCAGCAGGGTTGTTTGTGACTTTAATTCGCTGCCGAATTTCACGCTTATCTGGCAACTGTAAACGAAGCCCTTCACTATTTATGGTTGCGATTTGCTCTGGCCAGTGACCAAACAATATCAGTTCAGTTTGTGGAGCCAAATAAGCAGCAAATAAACTGCCCATCGCGCCGATACCGGCAAGTACAATTTTTAATTGTAAGGAGTCTCCTACTTTGCTATCTTGCAGCTTTGTTACCTTTTCACTTTGTGCCTTCCAGGAACTCTTTTTCTTCATCTGCCTTCATCGGATAAGTATGTTCTTCTGCTGGAAAATGACGTGCCGTCACATCTTCCCGATAAGCAGCAAAAGCAGCAAGCATATCTTCGCGTAAATTTGCGTAGGTTTTGACAAAGCGTGGCTGCATTTTAGCATTCAAGCCCAGCATATCGTGGAAAACCAAAACTTGTCCATCACAACCTGCTCCGGCACCGATGCCAATCGTGGGTATGTGTAGGCTTTGGCTGATTTTGGCGGCGACGGCTGCTGGAACTGCCTCCAAGACAATGGCGAAGCAGCCGACAGCTTCCAGCGCCAGCGCATCGGCAAGTAGTTTGCGGGCAGCAACGGCCGTTTTTCCCTGCACACGATAGCCGCCCAACTTAGATTGTGATTGGGGTGTCAGGCCAATATGACCCATCACGGGAATTCCTGCACGCACAATTGCCTCAATTGTGGGCACCATCTCTTGCCCACCCTCCAGTTTGACGCTGTCCATACGGCCGTCTTTCATAAGGCGACCGGCATTGCGCACAGCTTCACTAACATCAACTTGATAGGACATGAAAGGTAAATCACCGACAGTAAAAGCATACTGCGTACCCCGCGCAACCGCGCGACAATGGTGCAGCATCTCCTCCATCGTGACCGGCACGGTACTTTCATAACCGAGCACGACCATACCCAGCGAATCCCCGACCAAGATCATGTCGATTTCGGCCGCATCGACCAGCGTGGCTCCCGAATAATCATAGGCTGTCAGCATACTGATTGGTTGCCCACGATCCTTCTTTGTTTGTAGAGAAATTAATGTGACTTTTTTTCTATTCATTCTCAACCGTCCAATTGTTCCACATCTTCCAGACGACCCAAGACCATCAATTCATCGTTGGCCAAGATGCGGAAGTTTGCGCCTGTGTTGGAGATGACTTCATGATTCCGTCGCACAGCAATCACTGTTAGCCCCAACTTTTGGCGTAGATCACATTCGCCCAAGGTTTTATCCACAAGCTGCGGCGGCGCGATTAGTTCTACGATGCTGATGCCGTCGCCGATTTCGAGATAATCGACGAAATTGGCGAAGGCCAATCTGCGGCCAAGATGCACGCCCGCTTCATGTTCGGGCAAGATCACTTCATGGGCCCCAACTTCGGTCAATATCTGTTTTTGGGTACTGGTGCGTGCTTTGATGATGACGTGGTTTACACCAGCTTTGATCAACAAAACAGAAGCGAGCAGATTGCTTTCAAAATCCGAACTCATACAAACCAGCCCGGTTTGAAAATCCCCAATACCGATTTGAGACATGGCCTCAGCGTTGGTGGCGTCCATTTGCACAATATGTGGCAATTCGTAACGCAGCTGCTGGACGCGATCGGCGTTTTTTTCGATGGCGAGCACATCATGCCCATGGTCAACCAGGGTGTTGGCTACACTTTTGCCAAAACGTCCCATGCCGATGACCACAAATTCACGCCGTTTGCTCGCCGGTAAACGGCCGTTGACCCCCAAAAGATTGCTTGGTCTGCTTGCTGTGGATGTTTTGCCCCAGAAAGCACGCCACCATTCTACTATTTTTTGCCACCATGATTTCTTTTTAGCCAACATAAACCTCCTCGCGTGGGAAGCGGAATAAAGCGGGTTTGGGATGTCGGAAGACGGTTGAGACCAGAGTTAATGGTCCCACACGCCCCACAAACATCGTTGCAATGATCACGATTTTACCGATTGTACTCAAGTCAGGTGTAAGACCCATCGATATGCCAACAGTGCCCAGCGCCGAGATGCTTTCAAACGTTATTTCCAAGAAACTGCTATTTTCACTAGATGTGAGCAGCAGCAGTGCCGGAATCAACCATAACACAGCCGCAATGCCGATGCCCATTGCTTTGATCAGTGTCGGCCGTGCCAGCCGACGGTTAAAGACATTGACATCCAAATTGCCTTTCATAAATGCCCACAGAAATAGAACCATGACGCCAAAAGTGGTTGATTTTATGCCGCCGCCAGTGCCACCTGCTGGTGCGCCAATGAACATAAAGACCATGAGCAGCAGCAGCGCGGTCATGCTCATCGCGCCGATGTCAACGGTGTTAAAACCAGTTGTGGAAGCGGTCGTGATCGTTTGAAAGGAAGCGGGCAGCAAGGCATTGAGTCCCTGGTAAGGTTCGGTGAGGAGCAGTACGGCCGTTCCCCCCACAACCATCAAACCAGAAACAACCAAAGCCAATTTGCTATGTACGGAGAGATTGTGGCTTTTGTGCCGCCACATTTTTTTGATAACGACCCAGGCCTCGCTAAGAATCACAAATCCGATCGCACCGCCGATTGAAATGATATTGATGATCACATTAAAGCTTAAATTATCTCTGTAAGCTACAAAACCATCGCTAAAAAGCGCAAACCCGGCGGTGCAAAAAGCTGAAACGGCGTGAAAGACGCCCAGATATAAGGCACGTCCGAACGGGTATTCCTGCCACCAAAACAGGGTCAATGCGATTGCGCCCAGCCCTTCAACCAGGAGCGT
>CAYGMR010000229.1:0-343 GCA_964350725.1 uncultured Ardenticatenaceae bacterium
ACCGAGCCGGATAGTGTCGCGGTGAGGACACCGGCCACAGCCAGAGAGGTTGTATAGTTACAAAACTAATGCACAAAACATACACTGTTTCTCGCTTTTGACCAAAAAAATCTGCTATGTACTTTGGGTTCTTTGTGGTAAAACTAAACTTGGAGGATTTACTATGAGTTTCGGAATTACAAAAACAATACCCCAAAAAGATGGCCCAGAAGCGGTCAATTCTTTATATGATGGCTCAATTGACAACTTTGAGTTTCATATGGCTGGCAAGCCATCCAAATTGAATGTTGGCGATTACGTATACACGATTGCCAAAGATGAATTGGTGGGACGCTTAGAAATC
>CAYGMR010000229.1:353-9006 GCA_964350725.1 uncultured Ardenticatenaceae bacterium
GCGATCAATCCTAGTTCAGGTAAACCGCGTACGTTGATTATGGTCAAATGTCCGGGTGAACGTTTGGAAAACCCCATACCACGCAAAGGCCACCGCGGTACCCGTTATTATGACGGTGCCGAGTGGCCGATTTAGCATTTCAGCACTTCAGCGGGTCAGCATTCCAGCTTTTACCTGACAAGCTGATCTGCCGACTAGCTGACAAGTTATTTAGGAGATAACAATGACAGTTGAAAACAAACGTCTAGGAAAGCATGGCGTTTTAGTCAGTAATTTATGTTTAGGAACGATGAATTTTGGATGGCATACATCTGAAGAAGACAGCTTCAAAATTATGGATCGGGCACTTGAATTAGGCATCAATTTCTTTGATACGGCCGATGTTTATGGTTGGGAAGTTGAGCATGGTCTCACAGAAGAGATTATCGGACGTTGGTTTGCACAAGGTGGCGGTCGCCGCGATGCAGTTGTGTTGGCGACAAAGGTGTTTAATCCTGTCAATCGTAAAGCCAATTTGCCTGAAGTCAACAGCGACGGCCGTTCTCTTTCCGCCATGAAAATCAAAAAACATTGTGATGGCAGCCTCAAACGCTTACAAACCGATTGGATCGACCTCTACCAGATGCATCATATCGACCATGATTGTCCCTGGGATGAAACCTGGTATGCCTTCGATAATTTGGCAAAACAAGGCAAAATCGTTTATACAGGTTCCAGCAACTTTGCAGGCTGGGACATCGCGACTGCTTGCCAAGAAGCTGCAAAACGCAGCATGATGGGGCTCGTCAGCGAACAAAGCATTTATCATCTCAACAACCGCATGGTTGAATTAGAAGTCATCCCAGCTTGTCGCCATTATGGGTTGGGGCTGATTCCCTGGAGCCCTCTGGCGGGTGGTTTGTTGGGCGGTGCTTTAGAAAAAGCCAAGACAGGTCGGCGTACAAGCGAACATTTTGCAGAACAGGTCGAGCAAAACCGTGACAAACTCGAAAAATATGAAGCACTCTGCCGTGACCTTGGTGAAGGCCCGGGCGAAGTGGCTTTGGCCTGGCTGCTGCATAATCCGATTGTGACTGCGCCTATTATTGGCCCGCGTACAATCGAACAACTTGAAAGTGCCGTGCATGCCACCGAAATCAAGCTGGATACAGAAACCTTGACCAAGTTAGACGAGATTTTCCCCGGCCCCGGCGGCGAAGCCCCGATGGCATATGCTTGGTAATAAAGGTGCATTTCCAACAATTAGACAGAAGACGAAAGACGAAGGTCAAATTGATCGGTCTTTTGTCTTCGGTCTTTTGTCGAAATAACAACATTTGCTATGAGGAGACCCCACACGATGCAAGATATTATCGCCTACGCGCGCGCTGTTTTGGAAATTACACCCCAACGCTGGCTGAATTTAACCAAGAATTTGCCTGTCGATTTGCTTATGCATGTACCCAAAGCTGGTGAATGGACGGCCGTTGACTGTTTGCTGCACTTGCTAGATGCCGAACGCGGTGTATTTCCACCACGCGTCGGGTATTTGTTAGCCGGGCAAGACTTTCCCGCCTTTGATCCCGATAGCGAAGGCACACAAGCTGCCGATAATATCGACCCGCGTGCATTAGCCCACGAGTTTGCTAACCTGCGTCAAGAAAGTTTGCATTGGTTTGACAAAATCACCGCAGCCGATTTAAATAACAAAGCTCAGCATTCTGAATTAGGACTGGTGACTTTGGGCGAACTGTTACATGAATGGGCTGGGCATGATTTGATGCATACTGTGCAAGCTGAACGAGCACTCATGCAGCCTTTTATTGCGGGCAGCGGCCCCTGGCAGGTCTATTTTTCTGATCATTGGGCTGGAGAGTAAAAAAACTGACAGTAAACGGCCGTTAGAGTGGCAGGGTTACGCTGCAACGGAAATCCTTCATGGTTGGCAGAATCATGTGGGCATAAATAACACGTTGGTTTGTAGTGACGGCTTCAGCCGTTCGTTTAGCCGCTAAAGTAGCTGCTACAAACTGTTGAGTTAATTGCCTTGTTGAACGAGAACAATTTTGGTGGTTATGCATGCGCGAAGAATTTGAGTATCTTGTTGTTGGAAAGGGTTTGTGGGGCAGTGCGGCGGCGCGGCATTTGTCCGCGATTAGTGATAGTGTGGCGATTATTGGCCCCGATGAGCCGCAGCAGCCTGAGTCACATGATGGTATTTTTGCCAGTCACTATGATCAGGGTCGTTTGACCCTGCGAATTGATACAAACCCTGTATGGATGCAAGCGGCTGTTCGTGCCATCGACCGCTATGCTGCCCTCGAAGCTGCTTCTGGCATTCGCTTCCATACCCCATCAGGTTTGCTTTTGGCGTATCCATCAGATGTAGAGACAGGCACTAATCCGCATGCAACGGCCGTAACCCACAACCTCCCCCATGACTTTTATCCGGCTGGTCATACAAATTGGCGCACCCACTTCCCCTATTTGGATTTCCCCGACAGCCATTGGGTTTTATATGAACCACCGCCAACGGGACATATCAATCCACGCAAATTGCTCCAGGCGCAGTTGCAAGTTGCCCAACAACAAGGCGCCACGATTATTCGGGAAATTGCCACGGCCGTTTCAGAATCGCCAGAGGGTGTTGTGGTCACAACCCGGTCGGGCGACCAAGTTCAGGCTCAAAAAGTGCTGCTGGCAATGGGAGCTTATACAAATCTGTTTGGTTTATTGGAACGGCCGTTAGCGATTACTGTAGAAACAGAAACGATCATTTTGGCTGAAGTTTCTGCTGCACAAGCGGAACGTTTGGCGGATATGCCTTGTTTGATTTATGAGATCGATGATCCAGACATCAGTGATATTTATTTGACCCCACCGATCATCTATCCAGACGGCCGTTTCTACATCAAAATGGGTGCGAATACCCCGGCCGACCTGCACCCGACAACTTTAGATGGCGTTCAAGAGTGGTTCCACAACGGCGCCAGCGATGCCTACAAAGCGTCGCTGACTGCTGCGTTACAAGCCATGCTGCCCACTGTCGAATTCCGCAGCATCACGACCAAACGTTGTATCATCACGCGCACAGCCAATCGCTGCCCGATGATTGACCAAGTCAGTGATCATATTTATGTGGCTGCGGGTGCCAATGGCAAGGGCGCGAAGGGGTCGGATACGTGGGGGTGGTTGGCAGCGCAATTGATGGGAAACGGCCGTTGGTGGGATGTGCTGCCCCGAGATTTATTCAAAGCACAATATCTATAGATCAGCGTGTAACTGTTTTTTGTTGTCCACACAATACCCATTGTTCTCTCTGGCAACTCGCGCCAAAACTGTTGTTATGAGTTCAAGCGGAACCAAGGCAGTCCCCTCGCCAACAGCTGGATACAGGATACGGCTATTCTATCGTCCCAACTTTAAGCCAACTTGATCTAGATCAAAGCCAACTAGGCGTTCACCTCCTATCCTATGCTTGGGATCAGTTCGTTTCTCTATGCCTGATAATCTTTAGTAATGAGAAAACTTCTGTATTTCTATAGATGAGGTGAAAGAATGAATGAACAAACAAATCAAGAAACTAATTTACCTTGGGACAGGCGCCCTGTTACTAGCCGTGATATGCTCCTTCTTATAGGTTTTTTGGTGTTCGTCTGCATCGGCAGCGCCGCCCTGATTGTCTTTTCTCTCCGAAGCCAACCGGACGTGGCGGTGGCCAGCGAAGCAGAGATAAACACAGTCCCCGTGGCTGCGATTGAAGCGGCAACAGGGACAGAATCAGCCGCCTTGGGACAAGCTGTTTTCGAGACACAATGCACAGCTTGCCATACCATCGGCCAGGGTGTCAAAGTGGGGCCAGATTTGCAAGGCGTTACCGAGCAGCGTGACTCCCCCTGGCTTATTCGTTGGATTTCTGAGCCAGACGTGATGTTGGCTGAAGGCGACCCTATTGCCTCCGAATTGTTGACCGAATACAACAACATTCCCATGCCCAATTTGCAACTTTCCAGCGGCGATGTGGACAACCTGATCGCTTATTTGGGAAACCCCGTCAGTGCTGGATCGGCGGCCGCGGACAACGCGCCCAGTAACGCAGAACCAACTGTTGGCGAGAATATCGTCCATAATCCGGCGGATATTCCGCCGCCCATTGGCGTGCGGGAACCACAAACCGTACACGTTGATCTGAAGGCTGTGGAGTTAGTAGGCCAGTTGGCTGACGGCGCTACATACAGCTACTTTACTTTCAATGGCGCAGTGCCTGGCCCTATGCTGCGCGTGCGCGTAGGCGACACTGTTGAACTAACCCTGGACAACGCTGTCGATAGTCATTTCCCACATTCGATTGATCTGCACGCTGTGAATGGCCCCGGTGGCGGACATATGTTTACCCAGACAAATCCGGGCGAAAAGAAAACGTTTACCTTTAAGGCACTGGCTCCGGGAATCTTCGTCTATCATTGTGCGACACCCAGCGTCCCCCACCATATCACCAATGGCATGTATGGTCTTATTCTAGTAGAGCCGGAAGAAGGGCTGCCTCCGGTAGACCACGAATATTATGTGATGCAAGGGGAGATTTATACGACACAGCCTTTTGGTTCAACAGGAGAATTGACGTTTAGTGCTGATAAAATGGGCCAGGAAACGCCAGAATATTATGTGTTTAACGGGGCCGCCGGTGCCTTGACGCAGGATGACAACGTGCTTAAAGCAAAGGTGGGGGAGACGGTGCGTATTTTCTTTGGCGTAGGCGGCCCTAATAAGAGTTCGTCCTTTCATGTTATCGGCGAGATGTTTGACCGCGCCTATAATTTTGGTTCGCTAACAAGTCCGCCGTTGACAGATGTGCAAACGGTGACGGTTCCTCCTGGCAGTGCCTGGATGGTAGAGTTTGAGGTAGATGTGCCTGGCACTTATCTTTTGGTAGACCATGCCCTCAGCCGCACTGAACGGGGTCTGGTGGGCTATCTTGAGGTGGAAGGCGAGGATCAGCCGGAGATTATTCATGCGGGAACGGCCGTTCCTTAACCTAACCTGACTTAATTTGAATCAGGGCACAGAACGCCTCGGGTTGGTATGCTGATGACATATACTAAATGGTTGTCGTGAGTGGGGCGGACGGAAAACGGCCGTTGATAGAATGTGCTGCCCCGAGATTTATTCAAAGCGCGATATCTATAGATCGGGGTACAGCCGCGTAAATCTATAATAAAAACCTCTTGATTCGTCAACAAAACAGCCAAATAATTTGTTATAATAATATTGATGACAGATAAACCACAAGAAGAACTATGATAAAAATCGCCGTTATTTTGTGGTTTCCTGAGGGGAAACAGGAATACCCTTGTTTTTTCAAGGGATTTTCCCAGTTTCACCTAAAAGCTGTCGATTTTGGACGTTGTTGATCGTCGTATTGATAGAGTGGCAATTAACCCACATCCATATCATAAATCAAGGAGATTTAATCATGACAAATTTTGTATTACTTTATACTGGTGGCGGCATGCCTGAAAGTGAAGAAGAAGGGGCAGCAGTGATGGCAGCTTGGGGTGCGTGGTATGCAGGCTTGGGTGCCGATATTGTAGATGGTGGCAATCCTTTTAGTGGATCAAAGCAAATCACCTCCAGCGGCGTGAGCGATGGCGCTGCGATGTCGCCGCCAGTCACAGGTTACACCATTATCTCAGCCGATTCACTTGATGATGCTGCGGCCAAAGCGGCAAATCATCCACATCTGAATTATGGTGGTCAAGTAACCGTCTACGAAACTTTCAAAATGTAAAGCCACGTTATTCGGATTAGTGAAAAACCTGACAGGTCTAAAGAGACCTGTCAGGTTTTTCACTTTTGCACCCATGTTTTGAGCCGCCATTTCATGTGCCAACCGAAACTTGTGTGTTAGATGCGCAGGGCGACTTTTCACATGTACGTATCAATAATTATTTGCAAGAGGGTTATTGGCAATCCGGCGGTGATGGCATTCGTGGTAAAATTGGTGCTTATCACCGCATGTTATCGACCTACATAAATGATTTGCTGACGGCCGGTTTTCAGATTATTGGTATGCATGAACCTACAATCCCAGCCGGCAAATATGATACGGTTGCCGAGCAATGGTTGAGTGTCATTCCGCGAGGATTGATCATTCAGGCACGCAAAGGGAGTTGAGATGTATTTTGACCAGAGTGAGTATGACATTCGGTTTGAGTGGGGTTTGTCAGGTGTTGAAGCATTCGCACCGGTTAGTGACGTTGTCGTGATTGTCGATGTGCTTTCTTTTACAACTTGTGTCGATATAGTTGTGGGCCGGGATGGTTTTGTATTGCCATATCTGGGCAAACTTGATGATCTTGCTGCTTTTGCCCATGCTCAAAAAGCTATTTATGCAAATCCAGCGCGTAAACACGAAGCAGGTTTTTCGCTGGCCCCCTCATCGCTGATGACAATTCCAGAAGGCACACGCTTGGTTTTGCCATCTCCCAATGGTTCTATACTTTCTCTCTCGACAGGCACGGCAGTTACGCTGGCTGGTTGTTTACGCAATGCTCAGGCTGTGGCAGCACGAGCCAGTCAGCATGGCGAGCGCATCAGCGTGATTGCGGCTGGCGAACGTTGGCAGGGCGGTTTGCTGCGTCCAGCTCTTGAAGATTTGTTGGGGGCCGGGGCGATTATCACACATTTAAGCGGTGGGCGTTCTCCTGAAGCAGAAACGGCCGTTGCTGCTTTCAACCACGCCCAATCAAATCTAATCAATACGCTCAATCGCTGTGGATCAGGCAAAGAACTAATCGGACGCGGTTTTGCTGCAGACGTTCAATTAGCCGCACAACTCAATGTGAGCCGCAGCGCACCTGTGCTGTCAGATGGAGCTTATAGCAGTGGGTGAAGCCCAATTTGAGCGCCTGGTGCATGAAATTGCACCACAAGCCAAATTATTGCGCACATGGCCGTTGGCAGGGGGGCTTTCTGCCCAAATGATCGCATTTGAGATTGAACACGCAGCTGGTCATCGAGAAAAAATGATCGTGCGTCAATTTAGTCAGTCCGCATTAAAAACACACCCCCGCGCAGTTGAAGAACAGTTCATGTTGTTACAAACAACGCAAGCATCCGGGCTGCCCACACCCAAGCCAATCTACCGTGACGCATCTGGCGATATTTTTGGTGCGCCATGTCTGGTTATGGAGTACATCAATGGCAGCATGGATTTTGCACCGTCAAATTTGCATGCTGCTGTAGATCAATTCGCGTGCCAGCTTGCTCAAATCCACAGCGTGCCAGTTTCACGCTACGATTTTTCATTCCTGTTTAGACGCACACATGCGTGTGGAGAAAATGCCAAACAACTGTATGTTCAAATGAACAACGTTATGCAAGAAGGCCGTATCCGCGCCGCGTTATCTGCAGTGAGACTTATGTCGCGAGCAAATACGGCCGTATTGTTGCATGGTGATTATTGGCCGGGCAATGTGCTCTGGCAGGATGATAAGTTGGTAGCTGTCGTCGATTGGGAAGATGCCACAATAGGCAATCCGCTCATTGATTTGGCAATAAGCCGTTTGGATGTCGTGTGGATATTTGGCATGCACCTCTTTACACAGCAATATCAATCCCAAATGGAGATAGATTACACGCATTTGCCCTATTGGGATTTATGCGCAGCATTGCGTTTAATTCGTTTAGCAGGAGCAGACCTGGCCGCCTGGGTATCGTTTTTTGAGCCATACGGCCGTTGTGACATCACCGTACAAACTTTCCTCGCCACCTATCACTATTTTATCAACCAGGCTTTTGAAAAACTGGCTTGTATTTCGCAATAAAAGTCAGATGTCATACGTTTAGGATGTCTAAAATACGGCCGTTATCTTGTGCTGTCAGGTGATAGTGGGTGGGCAGGGTGAGTAAGGTATTCGCGATGGTTTCTGCGCCAGGAAATGCTTTTTTCGTGTAGCCAGGGAATATTGTGGGTAACGGCCGTGCATACATGCGACCAACCCCAATGCCAGCCTCCCATAACTGCTTGAACAGCTTTTCTCGCGTTTCAAAACTGTTTGTTAGGACGGGTAGACGTAGGTAGATGGGAGCGGCCGCTGCATCAATTTTTATGCTTTTAACTTTGGCAGCATCTTGTAACCCATGCAAGATGGTTGTCGTATTTTTGCGGCGTTGTTGATTGATCGTATCGAGCTGTGGCAGTAAGGCTAGGCCGATTGCCGCCTGAGTGGCTGTCCAACCACGTACACGATAACCCCAACTCGATTCATTATTGCCAATCTTGTGTAAACCAATTTTGGTCGCCGTCCACCAACCGATGGGTTGAAAAGCCATCTGGAAAGCAGTCTGGCGCAGCCATGCTTGCACGGCTGCGCTGGCGTTGGGGTGTGGCAAATCAGACCACCAGCGGGTCAACTTTTCTTGATTTTCCGGTTTGCTGCTGACGACGATGCCGCCGCCGGCTGTCGAGATTGGTTTACCTGGCCCCAAGCTGAACAAACCATAATCACCGGCTAAACCAACGGATTGCCCATTAATTCGCGCTCCCAAGGATTGGGCTGCATCCTCAATGACAATGGCACCTTGTTGACGGGCTAATGCTAGGATTGCTTCGACTGGTCTAAAGATGATAGTCACCAGAAGATTCAGGTTGATAAAGTATTTTTTTGACTTG
>CAYGMR010000230.1:0-8294 GCA_964350725.1 uncultured Ardenticatenaceae bacterium
TGCAAGTCCTGGACCTGAGTGGCGAGGCCGACCCGCAACGCGCCGCCGGTATGTGGTAACAATTGACGTAATACTTCTTGGGCTTGATCAAAATGGCGGGGGGCATTGCTTTCGATCAAAGTAATTGTACGTGCCAGGGTAACCCGATCCCCGCGCAACACACCATCCACATAATCTTGTTGGCTTAGTTTTGGGCGCAGTAACGGCCGTTTTCCCCCCACTTGTTTTCCTTTTTCTGACACCAGCCCATCATGCCCGCCTTGTACACCGGGCAGCACACGCCCAGCGAATGCATCACTCGCACCATCTGGTGTCCATGCTGGCTTGGTGGATTTATCTTCCATCTTTCTGTTTGTCCTCTACAATATATTGAAAAACTGATTTGTCAGCTTCCCTCTCTGGAAGGAAATATGATTTCAAATAACAAAAGTTGACAAACCAAACCTCTAACTTACTTCGACAACCAAGTATACCCCCCAATCGTAAAAGCAATGAAGAACAATCCGCCCCAAATGAAAATCGAGCCGCCTGCAGCGAGCACGATCGCACCTGCCAACATGCAAAAACTTGCAAAAATCGTGCCACGAATTTCTAATAGTGGATTATCGCGCGTACTTTTTAACTGATTCTCAGCGAAGCGTAAACCTTCACCTAAAACAAAAGGTAAGCTGTACATGACATCCAACAGTTCCGGCAAGACTAAGATACTGTCCCGACCCAGTTTTTTCAGGTCAAATCGGCTGAATAATATCTTTTGGACATGCTTGCGTGCCGCTCCCACCACATCAATGCCAGGCGCTAACACATTGCCGACGCCCTCAACCGTCACCAGCGTCTTAATCATCAAAATGATTTCACCGGGATATTGGATGTGGTATCGTGCAGCGAGGGAAATAGATTGGAGGACGAGTTGACCCAATGAAAAATCTTCGAAATTAGGTGATCGCATCCAACGGCCGTTTAAATCTTCAACAGCACGCCGGAAACCATCCGGATCGCTGTCTCGCCCAGGAATAGTCATGGAAACAAGGTAACGAGCCGCATTTGAAGGATCGTCGGCAACAAGCGAATAGAAGTAGTAGAGCATCTTCTTCTGCATTTCATTATCGAAACGGCCGACCATGCCTAAGTCGATAAAACCAACACTGCCATCCTCAAACACAACCATATTGCCAGGATGCAGGTCTGCATGGAAAAAACCATCACGGAAAATCATTTGGATGGCTGCACCGACACCCAAATCAATCACTTTTTCGATTTGTTCAGGCGACAAGCGTGCCACCAAGGCGGCATCAGGCTTGCTACCTTCAAAAAATTCCATACACAACACATCGGCATTACTAAATTGACGGTAAATAGTAGGGAAATTTATATCAGGTTCGTCGAGAAAATTAACTGCAAATGTTTCGGCGTTATTTGCTTCGTTGCGCAAATCAACTTCCAAAACTGTATAACGACAAAATTCGCTGATAAGCCGTTTGGGTTGGTAACGGCCGAAAAATAACTGCGCAAAAAAGCCAAAAAAGCGCATCAAACGCGTATCGCTGATAATCGTTTTGCGCACATTCGGTTTTAGCACTTTAATGACAACACGCTCGCCGGTATGCAAGCGTGCTTGATGTGTTTGTGCCAACGATGCTGAGCCTAATGGTCGTGTACCAATCCATGCAAACATTTCCTCTACTGGCCGCATGAGGCTATTTTCAATCAACTCTTTATAGCGCTCGAATGTGACTGCAGGCAGACGATCGAGCAGATTCTTTAATTCATCGGTCAACGATCTGGGCAGCAGATCTTCACGCAGACTCAGAATTTGACCTAATTTGATATACGTAGGGCCTAAGCGCTCTAAACGCACACGGAATTGTGTGGAGAAAGGTCGTCTGGCAAGTTCCCGATCCACAAAGACCCAGGTTAAAATAACCAATATTTGCAAAATAAAAATGATCAGAGAATTGCCATCGCCCGTTTCTCTGGATCGATGCACAAATTGGTAAGCTCCCCCCAATAACAAACCTAAAAATTGCTTGAGCGTAGCAAAAAAACGCCGCACCATCCCTTCGGGGCGACGTTCGATTAAGATTTCATATTCTACGCCATTTTCTGAAGCGGCCGTATCATTGGTTGCATTTATAGGTGGCAAAATAGTCTCTGTTTATCGTCCCTTGGCATCCACCAATGACAATTATCAATTTTTCATCGACGGAAAAACAAAGACGACGGACAGATCGATCTACTTTTCATCCTCCGTCCCTCGTCAAAAAAATATATTAAAAAACGAATTTCTGTTTTGGTCTAACCAATTACAAAATCAGCCGATAGGCTAATTGTAGGCGGATTAAAAACCTTGTCCACTTCCTCTTCGATTTTTTCGCCATATTGCCGAATCGCCGTGTTATTTAGGGCTAACATCTGGGCGTCTTTTATGCACAATCCCATCGTCAAGCGGGATATTTTAATTTGGTGATCAGGTGTAAAGAGTTGCTCCTGCTTTTTTGCTGCCAATAAGATGGTCTGATAAGCAGGAAACATGCTGATTAAACAGGCACGACGATAGCCAACGGCCGTTTCTGGCAAATCAACCACATAGGCAACTGAGTCAGCCAGCTCATTTAACACATCTTTTAACACTGCATACCGCCATTGGGGAGATGCCCCGTCCAAAGAAAGCGGCATATAGTCGGCAGCCTGCATCCAGGTCGCAGGTAAATAAGTGAACCCACGCTGGATATCTTTAGCAAAATCTTTGATAATATTTGTTTTTTGCAGTGCGCGACCACAGGACTCACTATTAAGAAGTAGCTTGGAGGCATTCTCAGGATCAACGTCATGTTCTAAAATGACGAGTTCTGTCGCCAAATGCCCCACAGTACCAGCTACGTAATAACAATATAGATTGTAACCAACAACGGTTTTTGGTAATGTGATGTCACTGTGAGTAATGAAAACGGGTGGCTCATCCGGTAGCAAAACAGCTTGCATGCCTTTAGACATCTCCAATACCCAACGGCTAATGATAGTGCGCGCAGCTGAAGGGATTTCCGCATATATTTGCCATAGGGTTAACCCTTCGACACCCATCAAACTATTCTCATCAAAGGTGAGTCCTTGCCAATCTAGTAGGTCCCAATATGTGAGAATTTCTCCGGCTTTCTCTGGGTTTTCAACAAGTTGTTCAAACTCTTGAAAACGTTTTTGCTGCCATGCAAACGGGTTCGTACAATCTTCGATGTTATCCAACACACGACACAATAAATAGGAAACAGCCAGGTTTTCACTGAGCGGTGATTCCACTCTGGGAATTACGAGGGCAAAGGAACGTGATACTTTATCTAACCAGGTTTGTAGGTATTTTTTTTGTGTATTGGTCAGTTTTTGAGCCATAACGTCTCACTCCAAGCGTACCTTTAGGATCAATGCAAAGGGCAACAATCCAACTTGTGAATTACAATTTTCAATCGTTTATACATGCAAAGGGACGGCGTGGGTACCTAGATATTCGCACTACATTAAATTGAACAACAATTTTGAATGAGATGCAAACCGGAAACGGCCGTTTTCTTGTCTAACTCTCACATCAACACCTATAATTTCAACATAGACACCCAAACTACAACGAATGAAGAAAATAACGGAGTTGGTTATGCAACAGATACAGATCATTAGCCATTTACAGGACAAATAAGATGAAAAATCAATACAAACAAGTGACCGATGATTTACGCGGTGTTTATGACCAAGATGCACCCCAACGCGATAAACGCCAGCAGTCAAGGTGGAGAGAACGCATTCGGCGCGAATGTCTACAGCAACTTCAAGCAGAAGGCAAAAACCGTCTGCTAGAAATTGGTGCCGGCCCCGGCAACGACAGCGCTTTTTTTGCAGCCCATAATATGCAAGTTGTTGCGACAGACTTGTCCCCGGGCATGATCGAATTATGTCAACAAAAAGGCTTGGAAGCCTATGTGATGGATTTTCTGAATTTGGACTTTCCTGCCAACAGTTTTGATGCGGGGTATGGCATCAATTGTTTGCTGCATGTACCCAAACCAGAGTTGCCAACTGTTTTAATGGCGATCCGGGGACTTCTCAAACCAAATGGGTTGTTTTTGATGGGGCTGTATGGTGGTATTGACCGTGACGGCCCTTGGGAAAATGACCTCCATGAACCCAAACGCTACTTCGCACTATACCCTGACGCTGAGATTCAAAAAATCGTCAAACAAACCTTCACCCTAGAACACTTTGAAGCCATCGATACTGGGGATGACAATCCTGATATCCACTTTCAGATGATGATTTTAAGGAAATTATAATAGACATTATTGAAAAAATATTATGTCAAATATTTAATCAACAGATTTCACAGATGACGCAGATTAAAAGCAAAAAAAATCTGTGGAATCGGCGTAATCTGTTGATGAATCCTTATTTCCGATATTGTCTAATGGTAATTAGGGCGTGTTGACATTTCACTGTTTAGACAATTTTTGAACCACAGAGACCACAGAGAACTCAGAGTTTTCGTAGTTTTTTACTCAAATTCTCTGTGAACTCCGTGTCCTCTGTGGTGAATTTCCTAAATGTCAACAGAACCTAGTAAATTGTAAACGGTAAAAATTACAATTTACCGTTTAAAAACGCAGTTCACGCAAGTTTTCCCAAATAATATAACCACCTGCAATCAAAACGATAACCACCAAAATAATCCAGAAGAATTCGTAGATGACAATCAGCGCAGCCACGATTGCCAACGCAGTTGTGATGCTGCTGATTAGCCGCGTTAAATTGCCGCGCACACTGGCTTCGACAAAAATCACAACTGAAAGCAAGGCCGTAAAACCAAAGAGCAAATAATCCGTGGCAAGCAGCGCAATCACAACAAACCCCACCATCAGCACACCGATGCTGGTTGCGGCCCATGCCTCGGCGAAACGACTGCGGCGCAGACCGGCATCCGTCGCCGGATGATGTGGGCGGTTGATATGCGCCCGCACAGGGACACGCTCCCCTTTTGCAACACGCTCTGCATAATGATCCATTGCTTCTGCTAACGTTTGATTGGCAGCGGCTTTGTTTTTGAGGGTTTGTATTTCTTGGGTAACGGCCGTTAACTGCAAAATATGCGCATCTTCTTCTTTCTGCAAATGTGGCTGACCACGCATCGCTTCCAACGCCACCTCAAATCCAGCCACCTTTTCTTGCTTGCGATCAATTTCATCACGCAGCGTCAAACATTCATCTTCTAACTGCTCACGATGATGTCTAATTTCATATAAAAGACGATTGGGCGGTGTCACCTTATCCAAACCCGCCCACCCCAACGGATCGTACCAGGCAGGGCGCACAGTGCCATCCCGATTGTACATAGGCCCGGCAGGTGCATCCTCACCAGAGAATGGATCATGAGCAAACAAGCCCCACAACCCGCGATATTGTGAAACCCACAAGGGCGGATCAGGACTAAGCAGACCAGGCTCTGTCCAATTTTTAGCCTGACCTGGACCAATCACTATGCCATCTCCACGTGCATAATCAACAAATGGAACCTTAAAAATGGCGAAGTCAGACCATTTTGATTCGATGGGCACATCATCTTGCCCAAAGATACGTCGCCATAGTTTTTGCAAACGATCCACAAAGGATTGCGCTGATGCCATAAATGGCAGTTCCAACTCAGCTAAATATTCCCCTTTTTGGAAATAAGCGGCATGGGAGCCAGCGCCCGCATAAATCACAGGATGTCCATCTTCAAGGTGCAGCTCGGGATCATCCCAACGGCGACGCAAATCATCCCCTGAAAAATCATGGGACGCATAAGCCACCCACTCCGGGCTCACTTCACCTGCATCCGTTTCATATAAATAAATGGCAACCATTTCCCAATCGGATTCATGATCATTAGCACCATAAAATCCAGAACGCCAATTATTGAAAGGGTAAAAATACCAATATTGGAGACAAATCCAGCCATTATCACGCACGATACGGCCGTAATACCGATAGGTCTCATCTGCAGCCAGCATCTCTTGAAAAGCCTGTACGGCCGCCAGGGCAGTATCACCAGGCACTCGACCACGCAGTAAAAGGCTCAACGAAAAAAGTGCGTCCACAAAACGCGAAATATAACCGACACGTGCCAGCCGACCGCGACCAGCCCGGAAACGATTTTTATCGCCCCAATTTTCCAGCCCTTCACGTATGCGAAACGCTGCCATCTCACTAATCTGCAGCGGATCAATAAATTTCAGATAAGGGACAGACCCCATTGGAAACAGGCGTGGCGTGCCCAACTCTGCAAGGGTCATTTCGCCTTGATCTTTCAAACGCAGCGGAAATTGCCCCGGACGTTGTACCCAATAACTACACGCCTGCACATAACGCTCGACATCAATCGGGAAAAATTGTTCGCCCTGTGTAAAATGGATGATGGGTTCATATTGCCGCAGTAAAGCGCTGTCGTGCTGATTCATACGCCTTCCTCTCTACGCGGCTTGACTTTTTTCATCTTAAACACAGTTTGAATATCGGGGTTGTGGAGGTAAATTACCAAAAAATTGGCGATAACAATCATCACATAGACAAAAATCCGAAAGCCATTCAGGTACAAGGTAATTGCCACAGCCAATGTGATGCCTTGTGCGACCATGGCAATAACCCAGCCAGAACGCCATAAGGCGACAAAAGCAATGCCTGCCCAAAACGCAAATATGGCAAGCAATATGAAGATAATTTCCTGTGGGAAGGTTTGCATCCAATACGCTTGAATAGTCGTGTATTGAGTGAAATCTATATCACTGAGAATATACAAAGCCGCCCCCAAGAAAACAAACCCCTCGAAGAACAACAACAGCGTGACCATACGCACAGGCCACGGCCGTTTCCCATTTTGCGGAACGGCCGTTTTGGGGTCTAGATCATAGTCAGATTCTTCGTCATAAATCATCAACACACTTCCATCTTTCCGGTTTATCTTGAAAACGATATACTCTCCACCTTATGGATCAAATCATACCGACAACGACAGCGCTTTACAACATTAAGAGGTGGAGCAAAGTGGCATAGTTGCAAAGTGGCATCGTTAGGGTTCCGCTTACTTTTAACCCGACAACTCTGCAACTTTGCATCTCTTAAACCCTATCCTTTTACTTTATGACAAATCCAACACGACGACAAGAACTATGGGGTGGCATTCGCGGCGAACTACCGATTGCAGTTGGTGTACTGCCGTTTGGCTTGATTTATGGGGTGCTGGCATTGGCGGCTGGCCTGCCGCCGCTCATTGCGCAAGCCACCTCAGCGGTTGTGTTTGCCGGGTCGGCACAGTTCATTGGCGTACAGTTGATTGGGGTAGGCACACCTTTAAGTATTCTGTGGCTAACGACGTTTGTGGTCAATTTGCGTCATCTACTCTACAGCGCTTCTGTTTCCCCCTACTTGCGTGGCCTATCACCCGCCTGGAAATGGTTGCTGGCTTATTTGTTGACCGACGAAGCGTATGTGGTTGCCATTTTGCATTACAATGACAGCACAAAGCCGCCGCGTTTCAAACATTATTATTTTTTAGGCGCAGGCTTGGCCTTGTGGACGAGTTGGCAGCTCAGTACGGCCGTTGGCATTTTCCTCGGTGCACAGGTGCCAGCCAGTTGGTCGTTAGATTTCACGTTGGCCTTGACGTTTATCGGCATGATCGTGCCCATGTTGACAGAACGGCCGTTTCTAGCAGCAGCAGTGTCAGCAGCGGCCGTTTCCATCCTCGCCGCCGCCTTGCCCTACAAACTTGACCTCATGGCGGCTGCATTGACCGGCATTGTTGTTGGTTATACGCTAGAAAACAGGGGGCACAAATGAGCAACGCCCAATTATGGCTGGCCATCATCGGCATGGGTGTGCTCACCTACAGCATTCGCCTCTCGCTCATCTTGCTTGCCGACCGTGTACAGCTATCAGGCAATATCCGCCAAGCGTTACGTTTTGTGCCGCCCGCTGTGCTCTCCGCCATCATCGCGCCGGAAATGCTGATGCCCAATGGCGTGTTGGATGTGTCTTTGGGTAACGGCCGTTTATTAGCTGGCCTCGTTGCCATCATTGTCGCCTGGAAAACCAAAAACGTCCTGCTAACTATCATTGTCGGTATGCTTGTTTTGTGGCTGTTACAAGCGTTTCTTCCATGGTAACATACAATCATTATGGGTTTTTTCAACTTTCCATGATCAGATAAAGATCAATGGAGTAAAGATATGCGTATAAATGTGAATATTATCGGATATTTTATAGGAATAATGTTATTGGCG
>CAYGMR010000230.1:8304-8935 GCA_964350725.1 uncultured Ardenticatenaceae bacterium
GTCGGTATGCTTGTTTTGTGGGTTTTACAAGCGTTTCTTCCATGGTAACATATTAATTCTATAAGATAGACAAACCTTTGAGAACACTTCCGACAACACAGGGGCAGAGCTATAATGAATAAGGAAAAAAACTCTTTTTTACCGTGGTTAATCGCAAATACAATTGGATCGGGACTTGCTTTTGGACTTCTGGGGGGAACCGTTGGTCTACTTTCATACTCGCTTTTTTCGCCTCAATTAAATTCTTTTGCAAGAATCGGGCTAATGATATTAGTTTTTCCCCTGATGGGGTTATGCCTGGGCATACCTCAAGGAAGAGTCATTAAATCAACCTCTCTATCCGCGAAACCTTGGATACTGGCACAATTCCTAGGTTTTACAACGGGAGGATACTCAATGCTGGTTTTATACTACTTTGCAAGCTCTATTCTAAATGAGAATATTAGCATAGTATGGTTATTCGTTTTTCTCTTGATTGGATGGTGCATGATGCTGCTAGCCCAATGGGCTATCTTACGAAAATCAGAGTACCCTATTCGCCAATTTTCAACTGTAAACCTTGCTAATACCTTGGTAACTTGTATTTGTGCCTCACTCATAATTCTCCCATATTGGTGGACGGTTCTTTGGA
>CAYGMR010000231.1:0-3773 GCA_964350725.1 uncultured Ardenticatenaceae bacterium
CGCTTATTGGCTTTAGCCTTTCGTTTTGTCAGCACAGCCTGGCAAAAGATGTAGTGCCTAATCTGCGCACATTTGCGATTTTTGTTGTTTTATTTCCATAGTAATCCCTCAGTGGCATCATGCGGTTGAGGGATTTTTTTGGTAAACTTGTCGGTCTAGGAGATGGATATGGTGAACATGGATATTTCAACATTACAAACCGTTTTGATGGAACGGGAAGCAAAAGAAAAATTTTCTGGCGTGGTACGCTTGACCCGTGATGGTGACGAACTGTTTGCCGGTGCATATGGTTATGCCAACCGCCCCTGGCAAATACCAAACAGCCTCGATTTGCGTTTTGACACGGCTTCGATGACCAAGTTGTTTACGGCCGTTGCCACCCTCCAACTCATTGATCGAGGCAAGTTTGGTTTAGAAACGGCCGTTATTCCCTATCTTGGCATCACAGACACAACCATATCCGATGCTGTCAGCGTTTATCATCTGCTGACACATTCATCTGGTATTGGCGACGATGCCGAAGAAGAAAATGGTGAAGATTACGCCGACCTGTGGAAAGAACGTCCTAGCTACATGGTCACAGAAACGGCCGATTTCCTACCCCAATTCATCCACAAGCCGCCCAACTTCGCGCCGGGAACTGGCGTCCGTTACAACAATGTCGGCTTTATTTTGCTGGGGTTGATGATTGAAAAAGCCAGCGGCCAACGGTATCGCGATTATGTGCGTGAACACATCTTTGCGCGTGCCGGCATGAGCCGCAGCGACTTTTTGCACATGGCTGGCGTCTATCCAGACGTTGCCACCGGTTATGAAAAGATTGAGGACAATCAACCCGACATCACAGTCTGGCGCACGTGTATCTACATGCGTCCGCCGCTGGGCTCACCCGACGGCTATGCTTATACGACTGTCGCAGATATGGAACGTTTTTGGACGGCCGTACGCCATAACACATTAATATCTCCAGCATTAACCCACGCATTTTTAACCCCCAAAGTCCTTTACCGTCGCCAGGAAGATTTCACTTACAAATATGGTTTTGCTGTTTACTTTGTATTGGACAGCCACGGAGAAACCGCTTTTTATTTGGGCGAAGGTGAGGACAATGGTGTCAGTGCTAAATCTGTCTATTATCCGAAATATGGTGTACAAGGGGTGATGTTGGCCAACCAGGGTTTTTGTACCTGGCCGATCGTGTGGGATGTGTATCGCTTGTTGGAGAATTAAACCACCCGGCAGTTGAAACTGCGGTGACAAAGACAAAGTCGACTTCCGCCGACTAACCCTAGACCGCGCAGGCGCTCTTGGTAATTGTAGTCTGTGAATTTATTCGCCGGGCATTAGTAAAAATCTTCCCAATCTTCTTCACTAGCAGTACAATACCGCCCTTATGGCAGAATTAGAACTCCCCCAACCTGGAATGCAGCAGCCGGTTCCCGAAGAAACCGTCGATTCAAGCGCATCCCATCGTGAAACCCTCATAAGTTTACTCATATTCTTGGGCCAACGGCTGTTGTATGCGGTCGTTGTCTTGTTATTCATCATTTTTCTGAGTTATTTTGGCATTGATATGGCTGGTGGCGCTGATTTTGGAACGGCCGTTCCCGATGCCTTTGTTGAAACGCTTCACTATGTTGAGCGTCTGCTGCATGGCAGTATGGGGCTGACCACCGCCGGCAGCAATACCCTGATTCCCATCCCCGTATCAGATGTTATCAAAGAGCGCCTGCCGCGCAGCCTGGCTTTGTTAGGATTGGCGCTGCTTTTTTCTGCCATAGTCGGCGTTTTTATGGGCATGCGTGCCGCACGCAGCCGTTCTGAAAGCTCCATATTTATCTTAATCGCCACCATCATTGGCATCTCTGTGCCCAGCTTCTTTGCCGCCTTTTTGCTGCAATGGGGCATCACATCTCTGACCCGAATTCGTGGGCAAGCTATCTTACCCGTCGGTGGTTTTGGCTGGGACAATCATCTGATTTTGCCTGTATTGGTGCTGTCGGCACGTCCCATTGCCCAAATTACGCGCATGACATTTGTGACTTTGCGCAAAGTGCTGCGCCAAGATTATGTGCGCACCGCCCGTGCTAAAGGTTTGCATAATTTCCAAGTTACCTGGCAACATGTCATGCGCAACGCTGCTATTCCCATCCTGACCACGCTCGGTATGTCACTGCGTTTTTCGCTTAGCAGTTTGCCAGTTGTGGAATTGTATTTTGGCATTCCCGGCGTTGGCTCAACCTTACTAAAAGGTATTGCCCAACAAGATGCAAATTTGACCGTTGGCCTTACGCTCTGTTTTGGTGCCATCTTCATCTTGGTGAACATGATCTTGGAGTTAAGCTATCGTCTATTTGATCCGCGCTTATGGGATGCGCCTTCGTTTGTTTCCGCCAATGAACACCATTCGCGGAAACAAGTATGGAAGGCGTGGCGTGATGATGTGGGCGATTTACTGACCAATAATGCCATCGTCAACCGCTTCAAACGTCGTAAGGAAACGGCCGTGCCCAGCCCTTTCGCTGCAATTCTCAAACAAGACGAACAATATACGGATGAGGAGTTAAACGCCCATATGGGCACCAGCCGTGCTTGGCGGCGCGTCTTAAGCAACCGGCCCTTTATACTGGGCAGCTTATTGGTCATCGGGTTAATTATCATCATCCTGTTTGGCCCGGCTATGTCACCCAATAATCCCTTTAAAACCATCGGCTTGCAAATGGTTGACGGGCAGCTAACCACACCTCCTTTCGCGCCTAATGCCGAATTCCCTTGGGGCAGTGATGCCTTAGGTCGTGGCATGATGAGCCTCGTGCTTAGCGGCGCACAAATGACACTGACCGTCGCCATTATGGCTGTGGCTGCGCGTGTGGTTGTCGGTGTTTTGTTGGGTGCCATCGCCGGTTGGCGCAGCGGTAGTTGGATCGATCGTGCGATTGTGGGTTTATCCGAAGTCATCGCCGCCTTCCCGACCCTTATTTTGGCCATGATCTTGATTCTGGCAATTGGCATTCGCCAGGGCATGTCGACTTTTGTGATCGCGCTTTGTTTGGTCGGTTGGGGCGAAATTATGCAATATGTGCGCAGCGAGGTCATTTCCATTCGCCCCAAAGAATATATCGAAAGTGCTGTGGCGATGGGTGCGCGCACGCCACGCATCATCAGCCGCCATGTGCTGCCACAGTTATTTTCGGCGTTAATCTCATTGGTCGCTTTGGAAGTTGGTTCGGTGTTGATGCTGCTCGGCGAATTAGGCTTTATCAGCATTTTTGTTGGTGGTGGAGCCTATATTGAGCTACCTGGTATATCGGCTGCTTTATATTCCGACATACCCGAATGGGGTGCCTTGTTGAGTAATGTGCGTTACTTGGCACGTACCTATCCATGGACGGCACTGTATCCAATGCTGGCTTTCTTTGTGGCAATTTTGGCCTTCAATCTGTTTGGCGAAGGGGTACGCCGCCTGGTAGACAGCGGCAGTTTGGTCATTAACCGCATTTTCAACAAATATACAGTTTTGGGTACGCTGGGCTTGATTTTAGGCATCTTTTGGTTGCAAAACAACAGTGGCACCACCCCGTTTTTGCGGGACTATGCCCAAGGTTTTGATGGCCAGCAAGCGTTGGCACATGTTGAAGAATTGACGACAGATGCGATGAACGGCCGTTCGTTAGGTACACCGGGTCAGGCCGAAGCCTCTCAATATGTCGCTGAGCAGTTTGCAGCCCTTGGTTTACAGCCCGCCGGTGAAGCCGGCACATTCTTCCAAGAAC
>CAYGMR010000231.1:3783-8905 GCA_964350725.1 uncultured Ardenticatenaceae bacterium
AGAACGCTCGCATGGTTTTGAGCGTCTCACCGCCACGCCTGAATTAACCATGGCCGATAATGGTACAGCATTGGTTTATGGCACAGATTTTGCCGCTTACCCTGGCCGTAATATGACTGCTGGGGAGGCTGATGGGGATGTGGTTTTTGTAGGATTGGGTCGTCCGATAGGCAGCCGCTCGGGCAGTTTCCGCGCAAGTTATCCAGAGTTAGACCGTGCTGACCTGTCAGACAATATTCTCTTAGTCCTTTCCGATTGGGAAGCCGACATCCTTAACCGCACAGAAAAGGATGGATTGCTGGTTGTCACGGATGATCCTGAAAAGTTGGAAAATGCCTACACACTCTCTGGCCGTTCGGGGCAGCAGTTGAATATGTTCACAAGCGCACGCACAGGGGAAGAGACCCCATCGTTGTGGATTTCTGAAGAAACGGCCGATCGTTTGTTAGCTGACAGCGGCCAAACTGTAGCCGATTTACGTCGCCAGACAGCCGAACTTGGCCTCGAAAATGTACTCCAAATTCCTATCGCAGCCGATGTGAGCATGGATGTGCAGGGCGAGATCGAGGAATATTGGAAAGTGAACCATGTGATTGGTTTTTGGCCGGGCAGTGAAGGGTATGAAGGCTGTGCCGATTGTATGGATAGAGAACTTATCGTCATCATGGCACAAATGGACAGTCCACCACCTGGCCCCACTGGCAAAGCTTATGCCGCTGCCAACGACAATGCCAGCGGTGTGGGCGTGATGTTGGAAGCGATCCGTGTCATGCAGGAGAGCGGCTACGAGCCAAAACGCAGCATCATGTTTGTTGCCTACAACGGGGAAGGGTTGGATGGTGGTGAGCCAGTCACCAATCCTGACATTCGGCGCTTCTTGCAAGCCAAAACCGGCTTCGCCTCGACCTACACACCAGAAGCAATTGTGCAGCTGCGTGGTATGGGTGCAACTGATGGAAAACGGCTCGAAGTTTCGGCAGCAGGCAGTTTGCGTCTGGCAGAACTATTTGAAACTTCGGCGCAGCGCATGGGAGTAGATACGGTGCGTGCCCGAGAAATCATCGATATTGGCACAGTATACAATGATGGTGGCGGCAGCAATCAAGGCGGACAAGAAGCGCCGGTGATGCGCTTGACCTGGGAAGGTTGGGAAGAAACGTCACACACGGCGGCCGATACGTTTGAAAATATTTCCTCGGATAATTTGGAGAAGGCTGGTCGGGCGTTATCCCTGGCGCTGATGACCATGGGTTTCGACCGGGATTATTAAGTTTACTTATTTTTGCGCCAATGCAGTAGGCGATTTTCCAGTAAAATGACCAGCCCATACAACACCAGGGCGATGGCGGCTAGCGTTAACAGCACGACAAAGACCTGGTCAGTTTTGAATTGATAGCGTGCGGTCGTGAGCATAAATCCCAGGCCACTGCTTTTAGGCTGCACAAACTCGCCTACCAATGTGCCGATCACCGCTAGTGTTGCGCCCACCTTCAAGCCTGCCAGCAAAACGGGCAGCGCGGCGGGCAGTTCTAATTTGCGGAAGATTTGCCACGGCGTTGCCTGCAGCGAGTGCATCAGTTCATATAATTCTGTCGGCACCGAGCGCAGTCCAGCGATACTGCTCACGAGAATCGGAAAAAAAACGACCAATACTGCCACCCACACCCGTGCCCAATAAGTTGAGGTGATCCAGATGGCTAACAAGGGGGCTATCGCGATAACCGGGATGGCTTGTGAGGCGACCAAATAGGGGGAAAGCAAACGCTCAGCCAGGGGGGACTTGACCAATGCATAGCCCAATGGAATCGCCACCAGACAACCGATGAGCAGCCCTGGAATGACTTCGCTGATGGTGACGAGACTGTGTTTGGGCAAACGGCCGTCGCCCACAACCACCCAAAATTGCCGCCATACAGCCACAGGCCCTGGCAAAATAAAAGGTGGATATTCGCCGATCTGCACAACGGCTTGCCAGGCGAATAGCAGCAAGGCCAAAGATATTAAGATCGTTACCCAGGTGGGTTGTGCGTCTAAAAAACGCAGAAATCGTGTTCGCATAGTTTGTATGTGGCAAGGGGAAAGGATGCGCGAAGGGAAACGGCCGTAGTTGCTCGTGGCCGGTCTCCTGACCGCGCCACAATTCGTTACACACCGTTCTTCTACCTTCTCCCATCCAGACTGTCACTGTCGGCTTTGGAATCTCACCAAATCTGCTGCGGAATGACTTTTGTCATTACGCCGCTCGCGGGCTTGGTCTGCGCAGACCACACCGCCGGTCGGGAATTACACCCTGCCCCGAAGGTTTTATTTGATTGTGCAATCTGTAACAATTATACGTTGATTTTGGGAAACAAGTCAATGTCTTGACAACTCAAGCCGCTATTGTTATGATGTTAGCGTTAACATTTTGGTGATTTGAAGATGGTATTTAGACAATGTCTGCTAACATAGCCTCACACGTAACGATAGAAAGTGTTGCTCAACGCGCCAACGTATCCGCGATGACAGTCAGCCGCTATTTGAATGACAGTGGCCCGGTGGCCGCGAAAACTGCCGCACGCATACAAGCCGCGATTTTGGAGCTTAACTACATTCCACATCAAGGCGCACGCGCTTTGGCAGCTAAGAAAACGAAAATCATTGGTTTTATTTTGGCAGAAATGCGTTCGGTTTTCTTTTTTCAGCTCCTACGTGGTATCCAACAAATCGTGGCCCAGGCAGATTATGATCTGCTTTTGTATTCAGCCACAAAGCTAGACGGATTAAATGTGTTGAATTTGCCCCTTGGTCCGCACAATACCGATGGCCTGATCATTTTTACGCACAGCTTGAACGCTGATGCTTTAAGACGATTGCACCGTAAACAGTTCCCAATGGTTTTGCTGCATCAAACACCGCCTGAAGACATCGACATCCCGTCCATCATGTTTAAAAACAAAACGGGTGCGTATCAAATGGTTGAACATTTGGTGAATTGTGGACATGAGCGCATCGCATTTTTGGCTGGCGTGCCTGACAATGAGGATGCGTATTGGCGCGAGAAAGGTTATCGTGAAGCCCTCGCCGCCCATAATATCCCCTTTGACCCCGATTTGTTGGCTGTGGCTGGCTTTGATGAGCAAACGGCCGTTACCATCGTCACCCAATGGATCCAAGCAGGCAAAGCCATCGATGCCATTTTTGCAGCTGATGACGCTTCAGGGCGAGGTGCAATTCACGCTATACAAGCTGCCGGACTTCGTGTGCCAGAAGATATTGCCGTGGTTGGTTTTGATGATGATCTGCTTTCTCGTTACATTGATCCGCCGCTTACCACGGTGCGTGCGCCCATCGAAGAGGCTGGTCGTGCCGCAGCAACCCAATTGCTGCGGCTTATCCATAATGAACCGGCAAATGCGTTGACTTTACTGCCGACTGAATTAATTATTCGTCAATCCTGTGGTTGGCAAAACCAAAAAGAGTAATCTATGAAAATTCTATGTGTAGATGTGGGCACAGGCACGCAAGATATCTTGCTGCATGACACCGAACTGCATCCAGAAAACGGCTTCAAACTGGTTGTGCCGTCGCCAACAATGATCGTACGGCGGCGGTTGCAAGCTGCCACTCGCGCTGGCCAGCCAGTTTTACTGACTGGCGTCACGATGGGTGGTGGTCCTAGTCATTGGGCGGCTGAAGACCATCTCAAGGCTGGTTACAGGCTGTATGCGACGCCGACAGCGGCACGGTCGTTCAATGATGATTTGGATTATTTGGGAAGTCAGGGAATTCAAATCGTGAGTGAAGATGAAGCGATAAAGCTGCCAGAGGAAGTTGTACGCTTGACCTTGAGGGATTTTGATTTTGCAGCGATACGGCGAGCATTGGCGGAATTTGGCGTGCGCCTGGATGATTTGGCGGCAGTAGCTGTGGCTGTATTTGATCATGGCAATGCACCACCGGGTATGTCTGATCGCAAATTTCGCTTTGATTACATTGCCCAACGAGTTCAAGAAAATCGACAGCTAGACACATTTGCATTTGTTGCTGCAGACATTCCACCGATTATGACCCGTATGCAAGCTGTGGCCGCATCCGCTGTTGATGTCGATGCACCTTTGCTGCTGATGGATACAGCCCCGGCGGCTGTGGCCGGGGCTTTGTTGGATGCAGCGGTCAACGGCCGTTCGCGTCTCATCGTAGCCAACGTGGGCAATTTACACACATTGGCCTTCCGCATGGGGCCAAATGGCATCGAAGGCAGCTTTGAACACCATACAGGTATGCTCGATCAAGATAAGCTGGATGGTTTGCTGCGTGCATTGGCCGATGGCTCCCTGCGTAATGAGGACGTGTTTAATGACCACGGGCACGGCGCATTGATCATCGCAAAAGCACCTTATATTTTTCCAGAAAAAGATTTTGGTGTGGTGTTAACCGGGCCGCGCCGCAGCATGTTAAACCAGTCGATATTACGCCCTTATTTTGCAGCACCATTCGGAGATATGATGATGGCGGGTTGTTTTGGCTTGTTAACGGCCGTTGCTGCCAAGCTGCCCGCCCTAGCAGAACCAATTTGGACATCTTTACAAGGGGGTCATGGCAGACCCCCTTGGGAACTATAAACGAGGAACAGCATGAAAGTGGCCGTTTTTGGCGGGGGGTCAAGTTATACTCCTGAACTCATCAATGGATTTTTAGACCGTGTTGACACATTTCCAATCACAGAACTATGGTTGATGGATATTTTGCCAGAGCGATTGGCGATTGTGGGTGGGTTTGCGCAGCGCATGGTGGCTGCAAAAGGGGCGCCTTTTAAAGTACATCTGACAAGCAATCAACAGGAAGCCATCGAAGGTGCTAGCTACGTTACCACGCAGCTGCGTGTTGGCTGGATGCAAGCACGTCGCGAGGATGAATATTTGGGTTTGCGCTATGGTTTGATTGGACAAGAGACGACTGGTATTGGTGGCATGGCCAAAGCGCTGCGCACCATGCCCGTCATTCTCAGCATTGCCCATGATATGCAGAAATTGGCTGAACCCAATGCCCCGCTGGTCAACTTTACCAATCCAGCCGGACTCGTGACACAAGCATTGGCAAATTATGCACCGGCGGTAACGGCCGTTGGCGTCTGTAATGC
>CAYGMR010000232.1:0-6010 GCA_964350725.1 uncultured Ardenticatenaceae bacterium
GGTTTTATTTCTTGAGCCACAAACCGTTTTACCGCATCACGAAACATGTCATGCTCATCAGTAAAGATATTTCTTTGCATTGAACGCTCCTATTTATTTTTTGAATGTTTCCCAAACGATCCAAACAATGATGCTCAGGCCAATGGCTAACAGCGCCCAGGAGACCCATTGTGGTGGCAACAAAAGCATCACAATCGCGATACCCAGCAAACTCAGGCCAATTTGCAGCCAGATACGAAACAGACGACCTGTGGCCGGATCGCGGCGCATTTCACCAAAGCTTCTGTAACTGCCCCAAGGGATAAGCCAAACAGTAACCATTGCAATCACAAAAAGCGTGCCAATTGCAACGCCTAATGAACCTCTGATAAAATAGGCACTGCCGACGGCAAGCGCCAGAAAAATAACAGACCAACTAATACGTCGTTTCATTCTGTCCTTGAATATCTTGTAATGCACCCGCAGCATTTGTTTTTTCAATTGGTTTTTCTTGGGGTCGCTCGTCGAGCTTTATCCAAATGATTAATAATGCCAGGAAACCGGCATAAAATCCAATGAATGTGCCCAGGCCGATGATTAAGGCAGGCCATATTCCGCCCGTCAAAACGAAGGAGGCAATGAGCGCGACCACGCCAGTCAATGTAAGGCCACCGATGGCAAACAAAATACAACCTGGTTGACGCGGATCACCCGGTGAAGGGGTGGGTTTTCCTGGTCGCAGATGCAGCCAATAATCAATGATAGCGCCTACAACCGCTACGGTTAATCCAATTCCTCCACCTATCAACAAAAGGGTTATATTTGACATAGTGTTTTTTCCCCAACAAGTAACGGTTCGTCATTTGCCAACGCATACGCAACGGCCGTATCCACATCAGCCAACAAATTAATACCCGCCTGTGCGAAACGGTTTGCAGCTGCACGACTACGGCCGTCACCATCATGATCGAGTGACCATTGGGCTTGTTCAACCAAAAGAGCCAACGCCAATGAACGACCTAACGTCAGCGCAAAACGGCGTGCGCCCGCTTCAACCGTCGCTTGGCCGTCCGTCTGTGCTTGCACCAGCCAATTGAGTGCTTCGATAACGGCCGTTTCTGCACTGCTGCCCAATTCTACCAAAAGCGCATCGGTTGCAACGGCCGTAGACGCTTTGATTTTCGCCAACAAGGCACCCGAACCAATCCCTTTCGCCAACGAACGTAAGGCATCAAGCGCCAGCACATTGGTCGTGCCTTCCCAGATTGGCAGCACCTGGCTGTCACGCAGTAACGTTGGCAAGCCTGTATCTTCGACATAGCCTGCGCCGCCAAACGCCTCCAACACCTCACTGGCGACAGCCACTGCTTGGCGGCCCGTTGTCAGTTTGGTAACGGCCGTTAACAAACGCAGCAGGTCAGCTTGCGCAGGGCCGAGCCCGTTTGTTTCATCCAAGCCAATCAGTTCTACCAAATAAAAGCTCAAATGGAAAGCGGCTTCAAATTCAGCCTGCAGCCCGGCGATTGTATCGATATGCAGCGGTTGTTGGGCTAATGATTTGCCGAATGCGTGGCGTTTTTGGGCATAATCTCGTGCCAGTGCCAAACCACGGCGCATAAACGCAACGGCCGTTATCGAATTCCAAGTGCGTGTCAGATGCAGCATCGGCACGATATTGCGCGTGCCATTGGCTAGCTCCATCACGGGGATCGCGGGCGTGCCATCGAGGGTAAGCTCGGCGGTGGGAACTTTGCGCGTGCCAAGTTTGTCTTTCAGCCGGTTGACCTGGATATTTTGCAGCCGCCCCTGTGCATCTCGCAGTTGCACATAAAACATCGCCAAACCACGTCCACCAGAGCCGTTGCCTTCTGGCCGCGCCAATGTCAGTGCCATTTGGGAAGTAGTGGCAGAAGTGAACCATTTACGGCCGTAGAGCCGCCACACGCCAGCAGCATCCTGTTTAGCAACCGACTCTGATAGCCCCACATCCGAGCCACCTATTGATTCGGTCATCCATTGGCCGCTTGTCCAAAATTGTTGTGGATCACGGCTGGTCAGATGTGGCACAGCCAGTTCGATTAAGGCCTGGTTTTGGGAGTTCAACAGCGTGCGTGTTGCACCATCTGTCATCGCCAATGGACAAGTGTATACATCAGTTGACGGATGAAAAAGGTAAGCCAGGGCGAATTGGTAGGGTCGTGAGAAACGGCCGTATTTTTGTTCATACGCCGCCGCGACCACGCCAAACTCTGCTGCGAGCCGTTCCGCTTTTTTCCACAAAGGCGTGACTTCGATATAGTCAATACGCTCACCCCACGCATCCCATTGGGTGAGAACGGGTTCGTTTAGTCGATCGGCCAATTGCATAGCATACAAATCGCCACCAGCCAGTTTGCCCATCTCAAACAAGCGTGGCTCTACTTCTACCAGGACATCTGCTGGCAGCACACGCTGTAAATAAGACCGCAGCACGCGATCATCTTCATATTGATTGCCTAACGTTGGCGCAGGTTGGTTAAAAGGTTCAATCTTCATAACGCTCCCTTCTTTTCACTACAGAGCGCACAGAGGTTTAGAATCTGTGTTATCTGTGTCCAATTTCTATACGACAGCACCAATTTTTCGTAGCTGCCTGATCGTACACGTATCATAACCGATTTCGACGAGGATTTCGTTTGTGTGTGCGCCTAATTGAGTGCCTGCATGTTTATAGATTGGTTTGCTGCCCGAAAATTTGATGGGGGTGCCGACTTGTTGCTGCATACGGCCGTTGCCCAACGGCACATCCACAATCAACTCACGCGCCTGTGACTGTTTATGCGTGACAACTTCCGGGATGGTTAACACCGGTTCGATACACACATCCAAATCGGCAAAAAACGCGACCCATGCGCTAAACGGCCGTTGCCCAATAATCATCTGAACGTCAGCATGCAACGCTTTTTGTACAACCGGATCAAGGTCATAAGCTTTCGTGGCTAAATCTGGGCGTTCAACAGCATGACAAAAACCAACCCAAAATTTAGGTTCCAAACTGCCAACAGAAAAGAAACGGCCGTCTTGTGTGCGGAAAAAATCATAATTGCCCTGGCCCCCATTCAATGGCAGTTGCTCGCGCCCCGGCACCATACCGCCAACCAAATAGCGACTGATGAGATGCGCTTGCCACGCAACCAACATGTCAAACATGCTAATATCGACTTGCTGCCCCACACCGTCTACTTGTCGCTGGATCACAGCCGCCAACAAACCCACCAACGCCCCCAATGATCCGCCCCCCACATCCGCCAGTTGCACACCTAATGGCACAGGCCCCTCAGTCTGTCGCCCCGAATAGCTGGCCACGCCGCTCAAAGCCACATAATTAATGTCGTGACCCGCCCGCGTTGCCAATGGGCCAGTTTGCCCATATCCTGTGATTGAACAATAAATCAAACGTGGGTTCAACTCATGCAAGGTTGCATAATCCAAACCCAAACGTGCCATCACCCCTGGGCGAAATTGCTCGATGATGATGTCGTAGCCGCCATCTGTGATCAGTTTTTTGACAACGGCCGTTGCCCCCGGCTGCTTCAAATTAAGCCCCAAAGAACGCTTGGAACGATTCAAAACGCCATGCCAGGCCGATACTTCCCCATCAAATGGCGGCATCTCACGCACCATATCTGGCCGCTGTGGCGCTTCAATACGCAGCACTTCTGCACCCATATCCGCCAACAGCATTGTCGCAAACGGGCCCGGCAGCAATGTCGTGAAATCTAAAACTTTTAGTGAAGTTAATGGTCTAGTCATACGAAAAATTTACTTAAGTCAACTGTCGAATATTGCGTATTGCGTATTGCGTATTTCGTAAATCACCTTACGCACTACGCAATACGCAATAATATTCTACATCCGAAAAACCCCATAATGTGGCTGTCCCGGCGTGATGAAATCAACATTATGTGCTACCGACAGCCCCACACATAATGCCTGGCGTGTATCGCGGGGATCCAAAATACCATCATCCCACAAACGCGCCGTCGCATAGTAGGGTGTGGATTCCTGATCAAATTTCTGCTGCGTCATCATTTGCATCATCTGAATCGACTTGGCATCCGGCTCCATACCCTTTTTACGTGCGCGTTCTTCCTGCACAATCGCCAACACCCCGGCAGCTTGCTCGCCGCCCATCACAGCGATCTCGCTGTTAGGCCAGGCCCACAAAAAGCGCGGATCATAGGCACGGCCGCACATCGCATAATTGCCAGCCCCATAAGATCCACCCACAATCACGGTGAACTGCGGCACAGTCGATGTCGCTACGGCATTGATCATTTTGCTGCCATGTTTGATGATGCCTTCACGTTCATATTTTGTGCCGACCATAAAGCCGGTGATATTTTGCAAATAGATCAATGGGGTGCGGCTCTGGTTGCACAGTTGAATAAACTGCGCCGCTTTGTTGGCCGATTCGGAAAACAACACGCCATTGTTGCCCAAGATTCCCACGGGAAATCCATTGATATGGGCATGTCCACACACCAGCGTGGCTCCATAATCACGCTTGAATTCTAAAAATCGTGATTCATCGACAATACGTGCGATGATTTCGCGTACATCAAAAGGAATACGCCGCTCGGCGGGAATCACGCCTAACAGTTCGTCAGGATCATATTTTGGTGCAGCGGGTGCTTGGCGGCGCGCCATGACGGCTGCAGGTTTGGTCTGGGGAAGGTGCTGCATGATAAAACGGCCGATTCGCAGCGCATCTGTGTCATTTTCGGCCGTATAGTCGCTCACACCTGATAAACGTGCGTGCATCTCAGCGCCGCCCAGTGTCTCATCATCCGTCACTTCCCCCGTCGCCATCTTCACCAAAGGCGGCCCCCCCAAATAAACCGTTGCCTTCTCACGCACCATGACCACATAATCGCTCATACCCGGAATATAGGCGCCGCCCGCCGTTGACGAGCCAAATACCAATGCGATTTGCGGAATGCCCTGCGCCGACATGCGCGATTGATTGCCAAAGATACGCCCGCCCGCATTAAACACCTCAGCTTGATAGAGCAAATTGGCACCCGCCGATTCCACCAATGAGATACAAGGCAATCGATTTTCAGCGGCAATCGTTTGACCACGTAGCGTTTTTTGCAGTGTCATCGGATAAACAGCACCACCCTTGACAGTAGCATCATTGACAAAAATCATGCACTCCACACCACTGACAATCCCGACACCCATAATTTGTGAAGCGCAGGGGGATTCATTGTTGTACATATCATAAGCTGCTAATGGCGCAACTTCGAGAAAAGGTGTACCTGGATCCAACAACAGTTCCAGCCGTTCACGGGGCAATAGTTTGCCACGTTCCTGGAATTTTTTGATACCGCGTTCACCACCGCCAGCCCGTGCCCAAGCCAAACGTTCTTCAAGTTCATCGACCCGCTTTTGCATGGCAGCCCGGTTCTCACGATATTCAGCCGACCGTGTTTTCAGTTGAGATTCAAGCAACATTTTATCTTTGTGCCTTTTGCGACGAGGGTTGAGCTTGTCGAAGTCCGGACTTCGATAAGCTCAACCTTCATTGATCAAATGATGGGATCGTCTTCCAAAACGGAACCAATTCCTCATAATCATCATAAAGAAAAACCGCTTGCGAGATGCCGAGATATGCCATCTTCATATTCATGGCCTTCTATTATACCGCTATACGGCAACTTTTATAGGCTTTAATTAGCGAAACGGGATTCTTGCCCGTAAGCTGATTAATCATGCTAAAATCCCAGGCATTATCGTAATTTTATAGGTCATACCTGCGTAGGCGGGAATGACAGTCAAGAGACACCCAAAATACTTACTAATTCTGAAAGGATTTAAACATGGCCGACAACCGAACTCGTGTTTTGACCCTGGCAAAAGTACTGATTGCTGCTGCTTGGGCCGATGGCACATTGACTGAAGAAGAAAAAAACAGTTTAAAGGACCTGATTTTTGGTCTTTCTACTGGTGGTTACCAACTAACAGCCCAAGAGTGGGATTTGTTGGA
>CAYGMR010000232.1:6020-8066 GCA_964350725.1 uncultured Ardenticatenaceae bacterium
AAGAGCCTATGTCGTGCAAGCTTTGCAGCAAATGGCAACGGCCGATGCCGAACCTTCTGAAACCGAAACCCAAATCGTTGCTGAGATTATTCAATCGATTGATGAGTCACATACAGGTTTCATGGACAGCCTCAATCGCTTTTTGGGCGGTGCCATGGATCGTCGCTCTACGGCCGTTGCCAATGCACCTAATCGTGAAATTTACTTTGAGGATTTCCTCAAAAACCGTGTCTACTACGAAGTGGAAAAGCAGTTACATCAAGATGGTAAAACATTGGATTTATCAGACGAAGAACTGCGCCGCCTGGGCTTGGCCGGTGGTTTGATGGCGCGTGTTGCGCATGTGGATCGCGAGATTGAGGCGCATGAAAAGGCACTCATGGTCGAGAAGATTAGGGATTATTGGCAGGTTGAGGAGGAAACGGCCGTATTTGTCACCACCGTCGCCATCAACACAGTTGATGTCACCTACGACTACTACCGCATGACACGTCAATTCACCGAACTAACAACTGTTGAAGAACGCCAGCGCTTTTTGGCTGTCCTCTTTCAATTAGCAGCCGCTGACGGCGAACTAACCTTCAACGAAACCGAAGAAATTCGTCTCATCAGCCAAAGCCTCAACCTTTCCCACGCCGACTTCATCGCGGCAAAGCTCACAGTCGTTTAAGGCTTTTTCAGCAGCCGCGACTTCCGAATCGCATCGTCGATAAACGCTTCGGAAATCGCGGCTGCGGGATGGAAATTTATAAAGGTAACTGGTAACTATACAGCCACTATCCGGCTCGGTCAGGAGACACGGCCGGAGCACCTGAATAGTTACGTTAACTGTACTAAAAACGAGGCCTGTCAAAAAATCATTAAGACAAGCGCAAAATTTGTCGCGCTTCTGTGATTGTTGCCACTTCTCCCCCGATCATACGCACCAATTCCGCTGCTTTTGCCACCAACTCCCCATTTGACGCTGCTAATTCGCCGTCTGGCAAATAGAGATTATCCTCCAGGCCTACACGGATATTGCCGCCCATCGTAATGGCAGCGGCCACCAGCGCCCACTGCTGACGGCTAATGCCAATCACCTGCCAGAAAGCATCATCCGGCAATTGCCCGACTTGATTGACCAGGTTTTTGGTACTCGCCGGAATCCCACCCAACACACCCATAATCAGACTGAATTGGAAAGGTGGTTTTAAGATGCCCATATCGATTAACGGCCGTGTATTACCAATATGGCCTGCATCGAAACATTCCATCTCTGGTCGTGTGCCAACCGCGTTCATCGCCTCCAGAAAAAACAGAATATCCTTAAACGGATTAGCAAACACAAAATCATGATAAAAAGCCTTTTGTTGGCGCGAATAGATCGCATAATTCATTGAGCCCATGTTCAATGCGGCTAGCTCTGGTTTGAGCGCGGTGATTTGGCCCACCCGCTCCTCGCGCGGAATGCCCATCGCCCCCGTTGAGTAGTTGATAATCACATCTGGGCAGCGTTTTTTCACTTCCGCATCAATGCGTGCATAGGTTTCGACGTCGTAAGCGGGACGGCCGTCGTCTTGGCGCGCATGAATATGAACAATGCTAGCGCCTGCTTCCACACTACGCCGCGCCTCCTCAGCAATCTCCACTGGCGTATATGGAATCGCCGCCGATTGTTTGCGCGTGGTTAACACACCCGTTAATGCCGCTGTGACAATTGTTTTTGTTGCCATAACGCCCTCTCTTTTTTACTACTTGGTTCTGGAAAAGATTTGTCAATTTTTCTCTCTGGTAGCAAGTGTGATTGCAAATAACAAAAGTTGACAAAGCTCTCTGCTAGAACAAAAAACGCTAGCGTCCGGTTTATTATCAAGATGCAAAGAATAGTAAGGCAAATCAAAAAGAAGGCAAATGTCGACCCTCTTTCGGGATGTGCCTCCGACCGTGCCCGCTGTCCGCCAACAAGAACCCCGTCGCCCAAATTATGAATCTATATTGACACGGTTAGTCAAACGAATTACCATCCCCCCTCAAATAATAATTCCATCAGGGGATTAGGTAAACCGC
>CAYGMR010000232.1:8076-8901 GCA_964350725.1 uncultured Ardenticatenaceae bacterium
AAGGCAAATGTCGACCCTCTCTCGGGATTGTGTCTCCGACCGCGCCCGCTGTCTGTCAACCAAAACGCCGCGCCCTCAAATCATGAATCTACATTGACATGGTTAGTCAAACGAATTACCATCACCTTCAATTAATAATTTAATCTAGGGGTTTAATATGCGCAGTACACAAACAACAAGATGCCATCCTCGTTCACAAAGACCCAGAATTTGAATCAATCACCTGTCGACAACAAATTTTGCCATACAAAAATCATTTTGAATAAATTTGCATGCTGTTTGTGCATTACTAGAGAAAACTGCGGATGACAAAAACAGTTAAGTTAACCTTCTTGCCACAGTTTACCTAAATCTTTACGTTTTCGACAAAAGGAAGTACACAATGCGTAAAAAAATCGCCTCTCTCATTTTTATCGTCTGCATTTTATTGATCGTTGCACTCTATCAAGCATCTGCACAGAACCAGCCCATAACTACAAAACAAAACATTAACCAGTTAGCGAAGACAGCGAGAGAAGAAGTTGGCGTTGTTTACGCCGACGGGGGTATCAGCAATTTAGACCAGTCTCCACAGTTAATAGACGCACCTGTATCAAGCCGTGTTATGCAAAATCAACCACCGCTGCCCAACGTAACACCGCAACCAACAGGGTATCCTTATCCCGGCGTTACGCCCACGCCCTTACCAACCAGCACCCCACAAGCTTCAAGAACCACTCTCTTTTTGCCGTTGATTGTCCATTAGGTGATTCCCGCTTTCACCTAACCCACACAGAATTGATCTGGGGATACTTCCATAATGGAAGACTTATGACCCAGGTACAA
>CAYGMR010000233.1:0-7820 GCA_964350725.1 uncultured Ardenticatenaceae bacterium
GGTTGGTTTTTCAGCGCTCGTTTTTGGTCTATTTGTCGTTTTGCGCGGCAATGGTTTGATGATCAAACCGCTGCGTTTTAACAATTACAAATTGTATATGCGCATTTCTTATGGCTTGTATATGCTGGCAACGTTGATGGGCATTTTTGTGTATGTTACGTGGTTTGTTGGTAATCCAACTCCACCAACGTATTGATTGCCAAACTATGGTCATTTTGCTTTGCCACATAAAGTGCTTTCTACGTTCTTCGGTTTAGTACAAGATTTATGAAAAATTATAGTGGAGAAGTGACTCCCGGCCCAGAATTTTACAAACTGCTTTATGCAAATAATGAGTTTTGTGCAAATTTGGGTCGATCTATTCTCGCGGCAGGACGACTTGAAAGTGAGCTTAAGCTTCTCATAAATAGACATTCATCTGATCGCGATATGACTAAAGCAACACTAGGAAGGTTGATTGTATATGCTAGAGGTTATGAGCTGTTAACGAAAATGCTTCCCGTATTGGAAACCCTGAAGGATCAACGTAATTATTTGACTCATAATATTCATGCCTTATTAACAGGACTCATTGAAGAGACTGTTTTAGAGGGGGGCGAGTTGCTTGCAGGGGATGTGTTTACATATTCTGAACGTGCGTGGCAGCTAACAGAAAATTTGAATCACCTTGCCGATATTGTTTCCAAAGAGAATAACAAGCTCGATGCTTTTTCAGATGCTAACAAACAAAATAAAAGCCCTATTTAATCCTGAACAATATCATGGCTGGGGGGTAAACAAACGCTATTTCGAGGGCTGGTATTATAAAGTCGTGAATGCCACCGAAGACAAAGCATTTGCCTTTATCGTTGGCATCGCCATGGAGGAAGATGGGGAACAGCAAGCTTTTATTCAGGTGTTGGACGGTAAAGGGCTAACGGCCGTTTATCACAAATTCGCTCCACAAGCCTTCCTCCCGACAGCTGGTAAGTTTGAAATTCAACTGGCAAACAATCACTTCGCACAAAACCAGATTCAACTGGATGTGCCTGGTGTCAAAGGGCAGTTGTTTTTTGCGCAGCAAGTGCCATGGCCGAATCGCTGGTATTCACCCGGCATCATGGGGCCTTTTTCATTTGTGCCGTTCATGGAATGTTATCATGGCATCTTGAGCATGGATCATACGATTCAGGGACAATTGATCATCCAGGATGAGGCGATCGATTTCGGCAACGGCCGTGGCTACATGGAAAAAGATTGGGGTCATTCCTTCCCCAGTGCTTACTTTTGGATGCAAACAAACCATTTCAGCCAGCCAGGCATCTCGTTGAAAGCGTCGGTAGCCAAAATTCCGTGGTTAACCAGTTCGTTTGTAGGTTTTATTGCTGGCGTATGGTTGCAGGATCGGCTGATCGAATTTACCACCTACAATTTCACAAAGCTGCGTAAATCTATTGCAGATCAGCACACAGTAGAAATAGTGTTGGAAAACAAAAACCATCGCCTAGAAATCCTGGCGCAGCGCACTGCTGTTACTAGGCTCGCTTCCCCCATTTTAGGGTTTATGGACGGCCGTATTGAAGAGTCCATGACCTCGCAAATAGAGGTTCAATTGTTTGACAAACAAAGCAAAAAAGTGCTGCTGCACGATACAGGCAGGAATGCCGGCTTGGAAGTTGCAGGGGACGTGCCAGAAATAACGATTGCGTGACGTTGCTACGGCCGTTTCTACATTACAATCCCCCAAAACAATTAGAATCTAGTAGTCCATCAAACAAAGTTTGACGGATGGTTGTAAAACGATTTGGCAAATCGTTCCACTGCGATTTACCAAATCGCGCTACCTGCAACCCGACAAAAGAACATTGTCGAACTACTAGTCGATTACCCCCCGCTTTGTCTCAGCAATCAGGAAATCAACAACCGCCTGCAGTGCTTCCTTTGAATTAGCATCTCCACCATTTGCATCATACACAGCCAGTTGACGGTCGGCGCTGGTGCCGCGTTCGATGATGGTATGAACATGTTCAATTTCAGCGCGGCTGTCAAGATCATCAACTACATCATCAATAATTTCAAGTAATTCAGACATCAACTCTTTGAACGGCACGGCTTCTTCACGGCCAAAATCAACCAGTTCGCCACGAATGCCATAACGCACGGCACGCCATTTGTTTTCGGTGATGTGCATGTGACGATAACGACGCCAAGAGAGATTTTCGCGCCGTAGTTTGATCAATTTGGCGCAGATAGCCTGGAACAACGCTGCGATACAAACACAATCTTCCACGTATGTGCAAATGTCGCTAATGCGGAATTCTAAGGTGTCAAAAATGGGATGGGGTCGAATGTCCCACCAGATTTTAGCGGCCGTATCAGCTTTGCCAAAAGCCCCGACACGCCCCAGTGTCGTCTCAAACCCCTTAAAATCATCCCAGGATTCGAAAGAGTGTGGAATGCCAGTACGCGGCATCGATTCAAAGACGACGCTGCGATATGATTTTAGGCCGGTGTTACGGCCGTGCCAAAACGGTGAACTTGTCGACAAGGCCAAAAGATGGGGAATGAAATAGCGTGCTTGATTCATCACCTCGATCATTAAATTACGTGAGTCACGATCCGAACCAAAACCGACATGCACATGCATACCAAAAATCAACAAGCGGCGCGCAACCCCTTGCATATCATCTAACAGTTCTTTGTAACGCACACCTTCAGTAATATTTTGCTCTTGCCACTTAGCAAATGGATGGGTGGAAGCGGCTGCGATGGCGACGCCATTTTTGTCGGCAAGCTCGCAGACTGCACGCCGTAAACGCGTAACTTCTTGGCGCACCTCTTTGACATTCTTGCAAACCTGGCTGCCAACCTCGACCTGACTCTGCATAAACTCAGGTTTGAGGTCTACACCCACTTCCATTTGTTTATCTTGTGATAGGAATTCAGAAATATAGGCATATAGATCGCGTGATTTAGGATCGATGATCTGGTACTCTTCTTCTACGCCGAGGGTGAGGGGGGGCATGGGCAATGACATATCGTCTCCTTATTTTTAACCGCTTACGAACAAATATTCGGCAAATTATAAACAAAGCTGGGGCGAACTGTCAAAAGTCCGACTTATAGCCGTGCCCGGCACGGGGTTGAATAATCTTTTTAGACCAGACATTTTTACTCCGTGCCAAGCACTCGATATGTCAACTTACCATTGCCGCAGGAGTTCAACTAACAGACGCACACCAAAACCGGTGCCACCGCGTGTAGTATAGTCATCGGCTTTTTCGGTTAGTGCCATGCCAGCAATGTCGAGATGTGCCCAGGTGTAATTGGTGAATTCTTTCAAGAAAATCGCCGACGTGCCCACGCCACCAAAACGGCCGCCTCCGTTTTTCATATCAGCTACATCTGATTTGAGCGCCTGTTTATAGTCGTCCCACAAAGGTAGCGGCCAAAGACGTTCGTGTGTTGTTTGACCTGCAGAAACGAGGCGGTCGCGCAGGTCGTCATCGGTGCTGAACAAACCGCCAGCGATGCCACCGCCCAACGCGATGACACATGACCCGGTCAACGTGGCCAGATCAATGACAGCAGCAGGCTTAAATTGTTCGGCATAAACCAAAGCATCGGCCAAAATCATGCGTCCTTCCGCGTCGGTGCTGATGATTTCGATGGTTTTGCCATTGCTGGCTTTGATGACATCGGAAGGGCGGTATGCTTCAGCGTCAGGCATGTTTTCGGTGGCTGGGGTGATGCCAATGACGCGCAAAGGCAGGTCCAACATCGCTACCGTTTTCATGGCCCCGAGTACGGCCGCTGCTCCGCCCATATCAGATTTCATCAAGCCCATATTGGCGCTGGGTTTGATGGAGATGCCCCCAGTGTCAAAGGTGACCCCTTTGCCGACGAGTACAATTGTTTCTAAATCCTCACGGTTGCTATTATGTTCCAGAACGATGAATTTAGGTTTTTCGCCAGCGCCTTTGGCCACGGCCAGAAAAGCACCCATTTTGCGCCGGCTTGCCCAACCGCGTCCCCCGACGGTCACTTTCAAATCATGATCTTTGGCGATGGCGCGTGCTGTCTCAGCTAGTTTTGTGGGTGTGGCAACATTGGGGGGCATATTGACGAGATCGCGGGCAAGGGCGGCGCCGGTGGCAACGGCCGTTCCCGCTGCCACGCCCGCCTCAATCTCAGCCAATTTAGCGGCATCAAATTCTACAATCGTGAGGGTTTCAATGGTTTTCGGTTCATCTTTTTGCTGTTTGTCAGCATCAAATTGATACAATGCCAGTAGAGACGCTTCGGCCGTTGCTTGGGCGGCCGCGTCTGCTGGTAGACCTGCAACACCTGCGCCATGCACGATAGTCGCAACATGCTTGGCATTTAAATCACGTGCCCGTTTGATGCCTGCCGCTGCTGCTTTGCGTACGCCCTCGACATCAAAGCCATCGCGCTTACCCAGACCCACAACTAATACACGTTTGGCGTTGATGGCACCGCGCGGATAGATAACACCAATTTCACCGGTTTTGCCGCTTATATCACCATTGGTGATCAATTCGCTGACAGCCCCGTCTAATGCGCTGTCAATCGCGCCGGTTGCGCCGCCGGGAGTGACGACATCATCAAATAGATTTACGATTACGGTATCGGCCGTACTGGCTTGGATACTGCCTTGTTCAACATTAATTTTCATTGGTTTATCCTTGGTTCAAAAAATATGGGAAATAGAAACTTGTTTGCATTTGGCAATTGTAACTTGGGAATTTGCAATCGTCTATTATTGTCATGTATCATGTCTAGACGACGGACGATGATGGCCTTGACGGGCGCTCTTCTTGTGTTTGCCCTCCGTCAAACTATTGAATGAATAATAAACGATAAACGATTACCATATAAGGATGGTGAACAAATGAAACTATTGATTATAGGTGGAACACGATTTTTGGGACGTGCTTTGGTGGAAACGGCCGTTGCTGGCAACCATCAAATCACATTATTTAATCGTGGACAAAGTAACCCTGACCTCTATCCAGAGATCGAACAAATTCATGGTGATCGTGATGGTGGGTTGGCGGTTCTGAACGGCCGTAGCTGGGATGCCGTCATTGACACCTGTGGCTATGTACCCCGTTTAGTAGGTGATTCAGCACGCTTCTTAGCGGATGCAGTTGACCATTACACCTTCATTTCCACGATTTCGGTCTATGCCAATCCCGCGCAGCACAACATAGACGAACAGTCGCTGGTGGGTACGCTTGAAGATGAGACAGTTGAAGAGATTGATGGCGGTAGTTATGGGCCGCTCAAGGTGTTGTGTGAAAATGTGGTGACAGAGGCGATGAACGGCCGTGCCTTGCATGTGCGTTCTGGATTGATTGTAGGCCCTCACGATCCCACAGACCGCTTCACCTATTGGCCAGAGCGTGTGGCGCGTGGCGGTACGGTTTTGGCTCCTGGATCGCCAGAAATGCCAGTCCAATTTATTGATGTGCGTGACCTCGCCGCCTGGACGCTTAAGGCCACCGAGGCACGCTTGCACGGCGCTTATAATATTACTGGCCCCGCATTTAAATTGAGCATGCAAGCTGTTTTAGAAACTGCCAAAGCCACTAGCCAAAGTGACGCGCAGATTGAATGGGTAAGCGATGAATTTTTGCTGGTAAATGAAGTCGGGGCCTATACAGAAATACCTTTGTGGGTGCCATCCGACTATGCTGGTTTTGGCGCTGTTAATATAAATAAAGGGTTGGCTGCTGGCTTGCGTTTTCGTCCCCTGGCTGACACCATTCGGGACACATTCGCCTGGTCACAAACCCGACCTGCCGATTACCAATGGCGCGGCGGCATGACGCCAGAACGGGAAACCGAATTACTCAACGCTTGGATGGAACAATAGTTACACGGAGGCCACGGAGAAGACACAGAGGTTCACGGAGATTTGGGAGAAATTTTTCAGTCACAAAATGCTATTCCTTTTTTCCTCCGTGAACCTCCTTTTCCCTCTGTGCAACTCCGTGTTCCTGCTGTTAGATGGCAATCAACACCAAAGCAATCAACGCCAACCCAACCCCAATCCATTGTAAGCGCACCAGCCGTTCGTCGAGGATCATACGCGCAAACAGGATGGTGACTGCGGGATACAAGGAAGCTAAAATGGCAGCGATGTCGATACGGCCGAATCTGGTTGCCAGCACAAAAAACGAATTCCCTGCCGCATCCATCACCCCGGCCACCGCAATTGGAAAGAGTTCACGTCGTGTTAAAGGTGTCCATAATTTAGCCAGATAGACCCATACGGCCGTTGCTACAATCGATGCCAGACGACCCGCAACCAACGGCCAAAAGACAGAGTTTTGGCCGGCGATACTCAAAAACACAAAGAAAAGCCCAAAGCCCAAACCTGCGCCGAGACCGTAGATGACTTCTTTTCTGGAAACGGCCGTGTGCTCGCCATTTGAAGAGATTAACCATACAGCAATCAAGGCAATCCCGATCCCAAACAGAGTTATTGTTGAAGGCAAACCTGACAACCAAAAAGAGAATGAAACCGGCAAAATAGCTGATAACAAGGCGGATAATGGCGCAACAACCCCCATCCGTCCAATTGCAGCCCCATGATAGAGTGCCAATATGCCGCCAAGCCCAAATAACCCAGACAAAGCTCCCAACCATAAGTCACCGGCAGGTGGCAAGCCGCCATCAAAAAATAATGCCAAACCAAGCAGAAAAGCAGCACCAATGATGTGCGAAATGAGGACAACGACCTGGGGTGAAATGCGTTTGCTAGCAAAGCCGCCAGCAAAATCGCCGGTTCCCCAAGAAAAAGCTGATGCAATGCCAAACACGACCGCAATTATTTCAGGAGCGAAGTTCAAATTACCTCCGCAATAATACAAACAGTCGAGAATTCTTGATTTAATCTGCGTAAATTTGTGTTAATCTGCGGCCAAACCTTTTTCGACAAGTGCTCAGGCCAATGCAAGAAAATCATGATCCATGAAATGAGTCGTTTTGGCATTGGCTAAGTACAGACAAACATGCAATGCTGGATCGCTTGCGGCCGTGTCTCCTGACCGTGCCGCAATTTGGAATAGCCTTAGCTTGGAATTATGCGGGGATTAACGTGGTGATCGCTAAAAAGTGGAAAACGCTGCCACCCAAGACAAATAAATGCCAGATCGCATGATTATAGGGCAGTTTTTCCCAGGCATAAAAAATGACACCGATCGTGTAAACGACCCCGCCAGTGATCAAAAAGGCAACACCCCACGGCGGTACTTTGAGCAGCATTTCTTTGAAGAGCAAGAGACACATCCAACCCATCAACACATACACGATAGTCGACAACACTTCCAGGCGGCCAATAAAAAATATTTTCCAGGCCACACCCAGTAGCGCTAAGCCCCACACGACAGCAAACAACGTCCAGCCCAATGTGCCCCGAATGCTGACCAGTAAAAATGGGGTATATGTGCCAGCGATGAGGACATAAATGGAGGCATGATCAAAAATGCGTAACACCTTTTTTGCTTCACGGTGTTGGATGCTGTGATAAAGGGTTGAGGCTAAATAGAGGAGGATCAAACTGCTGCCATAAATGCTAAAACTCACGATGCGCGTGACATCCCCATAAATAACGGCCAACACAACCAGAATTGAAAGGCCCGCCACAGCCAATGCTGTACCAATGCCATGTGTGACACTGTTGGCAATTTCTTCACCGCGTGAATAGAAGGGATTTTGCCATGATGGTTTACTTTTGAGTAGTGACTTTTTGAGTACCGACATAATTGCCTCCAGTGAAATTTTTTACGGGGATAACTCCTGTAAATCGAACA
>CAYGMR010000233.1:7830-8894 GCA_964350725.1 uncultured Ardenticatenaceae bacterium
AGTTTTTTATTGAATTGTTTACAAAAGATAACTCTCAATATATATGTACTGAAATTATGGAGATTTTACTCATTTACAAGATTTATACCTGTGGCGATTGGATCGAATCCAACAGGCCATGTGGTTTCGTTATTATATAGAACCCCCTTTAGATTAGTGCCGTATAGGTTTGTATTGCTTAGGTTTGCGCCTCTTAAATCTGTCATCTTTCGGCGTGGGTTCACAGAACACAAATTTGCTTCCCTTAGATTTGCCCCAACTAAGATTGCATTAGTAAAATCTGTGTTTTCTAGAGTAGCGCCCAACAAGACAGCTCCAGTCAAGTCAGCTTTACGAAAACTTGCTTCCCTCAAATTAGTTCCACCTAAATTGGCTCCGCGCAGGTTAGCCTCACTCAAATCGACTCCAATCATTTGAGCCATGCCAAACCACACCCCGCTTAGATCTGCTTTGCTAAGATATGCTCTATTTAGGCTTATTATATTTTCTTCGGGCTTGTCTCCTCTTGTCTGGATCAATGAAGATTCTCTCAAAAATTGAATAACCAAATTGTTACGAACTCCATCTAACTCACATAATACATTTATCGTCAATGCTCTTGCTAATCGTTTAACCTTTTCATCAACATCAGGATCGTCTAAACCCCTATCCAATATGAGTTCTTTTATCCTATCAAGGTATTTCTCTAGCGTATTTTGACGTTGTCGCTCTAATGCCAGTTCTCGATCAGCAGCCCTTTCTTTCTTAGCAATTTCCAATTCTGTCTTTTTCTGAAATCTTGAAAAAAGATAACCCGCAACAGCCAAGGCAACTGGTACAAGAAGTAACTCCATCCAATCCCAAAGAGATTTGTCAAATCCTAAATTATTCTGTCGAATGGTTTCCACTAATATCCAAACACAACTTATTGTCCCAATTGTTATGAGCAAATATGTGAGAAGTTTTTTCCAATTCAATTTTAGCTTTTCAAAATCGGCCATTTTTGAATTCCCCGTGGTTTTTTCCATTTCGCGATTTATCCAGTAAAAATGTTAACTATAATGATACCACAAGCCCAAAATTTA
>CAYGMR010000234.1:0-4633 GCA_964350725.1 uncultured Ardenticatenaceae bacterium
TACAAATTGTTCATACAGGCGGGCCATGTCAACTAGAAACGGCAACATTTTTTGTGTGCCGTGGCTGTGGTGTGGGCCTGTATATGTCAGAAAAAAACGGCATAAAGCGTGTAGGGGTTGATAATCTTGATTGAGACGGGTATAGACACGGCCGTAACAATCATCCGCTTGAAATTGATGTGACGTCACGACGCTGGCAAGGTCTCGATAGGCACGCCGTATGCTGGCTTGTATGCCCGGACGGCAGCGCCGGCTGCGGGCAATCTGGCCGAGTGTATAAGCTAAGATTTGGTTGTCGGGTGTATCGGCGGTATGGATGTGATAACGGCAGGGGATTGTGGGTTGCGACGGCCGTTGCCAAATCTGCTCCATGTCTAATTGACCACGCAAGAAAGAGAGACGGCCGTTTTTCGCCAGATAACTCCGATGTAAACCCTGGCGCGTGCGTGCCAATACACGCTGCGCCAACAACAGTGCCAATTGTTCATAAAACGCTGTCAATGATCCAACATCAACGAGACCATCCAACAAATGAAAACTTTTTAGCTGGTAAGCATACGCCCACATGTTGAAAAGGTTCTGAATGGGCAGTTTGGGTTCTATATTTATTGCCACATCCCCCGTTAAGGGAATATGGCCCACCCAGCCTTGGGATGTCAATTTCCACTGATCGGCCGTTTTGGGTGAAGGAAATTCAACCTGAAGCTTATCACCATACTTTTGCCACAAAAGATTTCCTAAGGCAAATGGAAAGGCATCAGCAGCAATGAGTTTGGGTTTATATTCAGTCAGATCAATTAACATGTAACTTTTCGACATCCTATCAATGATTATGGACACGAATTGTAACATGTTCACAACATAGATACAGAATGTAGAATGATTTCAACGAATTGACGCAAAATGCAGTTCTTTGGTACTATCCATCCATGAGCGATTATTTTATTTGTCCGCATTGTGGTGCAGAAGTTGACATGAATGCAGTCGTTTGCCCGGTTTGCGGCTCCGATGATAATACTGGTTGGTCAGATGGCGCTGAGTATGCCGATTTGTATCTGAATGATGATTATGAGACCGCAATAGAGTCAGAGTCCACCAGCGCGAGGTCTATGATAGACTGGCAGCGAATAATGTTTATTGCTGTGTCGTTGTTGATATTGACAGCAATGTTAGTTGCAATTTTCGAAGGGTTTATCTACTTGGCGATTTTCCTCATTGTCGGAGGGGGTGGTGGCTATTATTTGTTGAAGCAAAAGGAAAAATCCGTTGCGGGTAAAAGTGACCAAAATTACAAAGCTTTATTGACGCGTGCGCGCGGTGATGCTGCTTTGGCCGAACGTTGGATTGCCTACGAGCGCAGCCGTAATCCTGATGCCGGTGAGGAACAACTCATTGAAGCCGCCTTATACCGTTGGGAACGAGATAATCGCTGAACTTATCGGGCGTTTGCATACGCCAGATTTCTGCCACAAATTTCACTAATTTACACGAATTTGGATGGTTTCAATGCTTAAAATTCGTGCAATTCGTGGCGAAAGAAGCCTATAAGAACGAGTATGCAAACGCCCTGCTGAATTTAGCAAGAAATTGACGTTACAAAGGCCAGTTGATATACTTCTTGCAATCTTAAAAGACTGTGATTGGGAAGAGTAGACAATTCTCCGACGGATAGAGAGTACAGGCCAAAGGCTGCAAGCGTGTACAGGTCAAGATTGCTGAATGTCGCCCAAGAGTTTCTTTGCTGAAAAACAAGATTATGTTTATTAGGTGAAGACGGGTTCGCCCGTTAACGCGACAATGAGAGCCGGTAGAAATTTTGCCGGAATCAAGGTGGTACCACGTGAGAAATCGAACTCTCTCGTCCTTGGCTGGATGAGAGCGTTTTTTATTTGAGAGAGGACTAATCAAATGAGTGAAATGCCAAAAGCGTATGACTTTGCCAGCACTGAAGCACGACTGTATCAATGGTGGGAGGAAAATGGGTGGTTTAAGCCCGAAGCACGCGATGCGGATGCAGAACCGTATGTGATTTCTATTCCACCGCCCAATGTAACCGGCGAACTGCACATGGGACACGCGATGTTTGTCTCTTTGGAAGATTTGATGATTCGCCATGCACGTATGCAGGGACGGGCAGCCTTGTGGGTGCCAGGAACGGACCATGCAGGTATTGCCACCCAATTGCAGGTTGAACGCCAATTGAAGGACGAAGGGACGTCACGTAAAGAAGTTGGTCGTGACGTTTTCTTAGAACGCGCCTGGCAATGGAAAGAGCAAAAACATGACCATATCACGCGCCAAATTCGGGCTTTGGGTGCCTCTTGCGATTGGGAACGTGAACGCTTTACGTTAGATGAAGGCTTGTCGGCGGCGGTGCGTGAGGCGTTTGTGCGTTTGTATCGCATGGGCTTGATTTATCAGAGCGAATATTTGGTGAACTGGTCGCCAGGGCTACAAACGGCCGTTTCTGACCTCGAAGTGGAATACAGTGAAGAACAAGGGGTGATGTATTATTTCAAATACCCGCTTAAAGAAGGGGGGCATTTAGAGGTAGCAACGACCCGTCCCGAGACGATTTTGGGGGATACGGCCGTTGCTGTACATCCCGATGATCCGCGCTACCAACACATCATCGGCAAAACAGCCCTTGTGCCCATGCTCAATCGTGAAATTCCAGTGATTGGAGATGAATACGTTGACATGGCATTTGGCACCGGCGCATTGAAAGTCACACCCGGTCATGATCCCAATGACTTCGAGATCGGCCAGCGCCACAACCTGGATGTGCTCAATATCATGAACAAAGACGCTACCATGAACGCTGTAGCTGGCCCTTATGCGGGTTTGAAGCGTTTTGATTGCCGTGAAAAACTATGGGCAGATATGCAAGCTGCCGATTTGACCATCGAAACCAAACCACATACCCTGAGTGTGCCGCGCAGTCAGCGCGGCGGCGAAATCATTGAGCCGCTGGTCAGCCGTCAATGGTTTGTCAATGTGGAACCGATGGCAAAAATGGCTTTAGATGCTGTTCACATGGGTCGTATTCGCATCGTCCCTGATCGTTTTGAAAAGATTTGGGATAACTGGTTAGAAAATATACGGCCGTGGTGTATCAGCCGTCAATTATGGTGGGGACATCGCATTCCCGTGTGGCATTGTGAAGCTTGTGGACATCAAACTGTTGCGACCCAAGACCCAGACGTTTGCGCAGCGTGCCAAAGCGATCAAATCGCCCAAGACCCCGATGTGTTAGACACCTGGTTCAGCAGCGGTTTGTGGCCATTTTCGACACTGGGCTGGCCAGAGCAAACACCGGATTTAGCCCGTTTCTATCCGACCGATGTGATGGAGACCGGCTATGACATCCTCTTCTTTTGGGTGGCGCGTATGGTAATGAGCGCGGCTTTGTTCACCAATGATATCCCCTTCCACACCATCTATTTGCATGGACTTGTACGTGATGGCAAAGGGCAAAAAATGTCGAAAACCAAAGGCAATGTGATTGATCCCTTGGTTGTCATGGGCGAATTTGGCACAGATGCCTTGCGCTTTACGATGTTGACGGGTGGCACGCCTGGCCAAGATTTGAACCTAGACCTGGAACGCGTGGCCAGTAATCGTAACTTTGCTAACAAAATTTGGAATGCAGCCCGTTTCATTACGCGCAGTTTGGATAATGTTACCAAAGCAGATGCTGTGGTGTCGCCCGATTACACGGCCGCTGATCAATGGATTTTGACGCGCCTAAGTGAAACCATCGAAAAAACTGACTATTTGATGGCCACGTATCAATTTGGTGAAGCAGGCCGCCACGTTTACGATTTCCTCTGGAGTGAATTTGCGGATTGGTACGTGGAGTTGGCTAAAGTGCAGTTGAACCAAGGCGGCAGCCGCGCCTGGACAACTTTATCTGTATTGCGCCAGGTGTTGGACAGTTGTTTACGCCTTTTGCATCCGTTTATTCCATTTGTGACCGAAGAAACCTGGCAGCAGCTAAAATCGGCTTTCATTGAGTCGGATTTGGGTATAGAACCCACCGAGGGCTGGGCTGAGGCGTTAATTATTGCCGATTGGCCAAAGGCTGGCGAGCAATATCCCGCGGCCAAAGCGAATTTTGAGCAGTTACGCGAGTTGGTGCGACGCATTCGGGCGGCGCGCGCAGACAACAAAGTGGAACCGGGCAAGCGCATTTTGGCGACGATCGCGGCCGGTGAGCTGGTCGATTTCTACGCAGATCAACGGCCGATTTTGGCATTCCTGGCACGTTTGGATGAAGAGAAGTTGGTGGTGGTGGAGACGGCCGTGCCCACCGAACAAGTCCTCACCATCGTCCAAGGCAATATCACCTGTTATCTACCTCTAGCTGGCCTTGTTGATCTCGACAAAGAAAAGGCACGCTTAGAAAAAGAACTTGCCAATATGGACAAAGAAATTAAACGACTTACAGGCTTGCTAAACAGTCCGTTCGCGCAAAAAGCGCCACCGCCAGTCGTGCAGAAAGAGCGCGATAAATTAGGTGATTTGCAGGCCAGTTTCTCAGAGCTTACTGTACGCCTAGATTCATTCAGTAATTGATTTGAATTGTGTTGAGGAATAGGCGTGCGCGGAAGAGTTGTTGATTGAAGACGAG
>CAYGMR010000234.1:4643-4885 GCA_964350725.1 uncultured Ardenticatenaceae bacterium
CAAAAACTCCGCTCACTCGAGGAATAGCCGAGGTTTGACACACGAGTTCCTCCATGTTACATTTTTTGTATGTCAGAGAAAAGAATTTATCTTGACGTTTGTATATTGTGTCGTCCATTTGATGATCAAGAACAGGCACGCATAAGATTAGAAACAGAAGCATTAGAATTAATTTTAGCTTATGTTCGTAGAAAGAAAGTGGTTTGTGTAGTTTCTCCAATGCATCTCGTTGAAATTGATGC
>CAYGMR010000234.1:4895-8865 GCA_964350725.1 uncultured Ardenticatenaceae bacterium
AAACTTTAAACTATCAAGTGTTCGGAAGCATGCAGAAACGTTGAATGATCGTGGAATGGGATTAGCTGATGCAGCGCATGTGGCTTTTGCGATAGCTGCTGGTTCAGATTTTGTTAGCGTTGATGATCGGTTGCTGAAACAATGCAAGCGGTTAAAAATTAAAGCCTGGAGTGGTTCACCTTTAGCATATTGTGATAAGGAAGATATAAGATGAGTTTAGAAGCAATAAAACATTTACCTGAGGATCAATTAGTTCTTAAGGCAGTGGAAGCTTTGATGTCGGCTTTAGGCCCGGTTGAGGCGACACGTTTCCTTTCACTTGCACGTATGGGAAGAGTTGAGTCTGTACACCGACATCGCGAATGGCAAGAATCCTATGATCGGGAAACATTGTATGATCAGGTATTCAAAAATGGTGATGTCTAAGTTGACTTTGAGGAATATCAATGACAAAAGTTAGACCAAGTGGTGTTAAAGCAGATCGCAATAAGCGGATTGTTACTATTGATTGGAATGATGGCACAAGCTGTGATTATTCTTTTGCCGGCTTACGGGCGATTTGTCCCTGTGTTGAATGCCAGGGTGGCCATGACAAAATGGGTAAGCCCGCTGACAAAGAGCTGCTGCAAACGGCCGTTGACCCTGCGTTGAATTTAGAAAGTGTCGAAGCTGTGGGTAGTTATGCGATCTCATTTGTATGGAATGATGGCCACTTCGCGGGCATTTTTTCGTGGGATTATTTGTATGCTGCCTGTCAGGATTAGGTTTGCTGCTTTTTTGTAACTATTCAAGGGTATGTCCGAGGTTTGTCAAATACCTGCCAGCAAGCGTGCGGAATGCGGGCTAGGGTTGAACAGCATGGTTATATAAATATGTAGTAACTATTCAGGTGCTCCGGCCGTGTCTCCTGACCGAGCCGGATAGGTCGCGGTGAGGACACCGGCCACAGCCAGAGAGGCTGTATAGTTACAATATGTAAATAGCATATGGCGGCGAATATTGAGTACAATCAGGGAAAAACAAAAAAGGTAAACATGAAACTTTCACCAAGAGCAGAGAAAATTTATTCCCAAATCAACCCAAATACTAAACTTGGAGATTTGAGAAAGATTGCAAAAGAAATCAAGAAAGATCAAGAATTAGCTTTGGAACTGTGGTCTACTGGTGAGTTTTTGCCCCGACAATTGTCCATTCTGATTATGGATAAAAAACTGCTATCACAAGATGTTATAGACGAACTTGATAAGGACATTCAAAAGCATAATTTTAAAGAACGGAATCATTTAATTGACTGGTTGATGGCTAACCAACTTTCCAAAGACAAACAGACGATTGCCTTAATGAAATCATGGGAAAATAGTCATTCAGTCTTACAAAGAAGAGTGTTTTGGTATTATCAAGCGAGATTAAGATGGATGGGGAATACCAACCAATCAAATACAGAAGAACTTTTAACCTCAATAGAAACAAATATAACAGATGAACAACCTGAAGTTCAATGGGCAATGAATTATACTGCGGGTCAAATAGGAAAATGGCAAGAAGAATATCGTACCCGGTGTATGGCCATAGGAGAAGTTACAGGTCTATACAAGGATGAGGTCGTTGCGAGAGGCTGTACACCAAACTATTTACCGAAATTTATTCCGATGGAAGTTGCTAAATTGCAAAAATAGTAATCTTACGTTGTATTCTGCGAAAAATCTTGTCATAACAAGTCGGCAAAGGTTTGTCGTGGGCGGATGATGCTGAATTTGTCTGCTTGTACTAACACTTCGGCAGGACGCAAACGGCCGTTATAATTCGAACTCATTGCATAACCATAGGCGCCAGCGTGGGTGATGGCTAATAAATCATCCGGTTGTAAAGGGGGCAACGGCCGTTCCTTGCCCAACCAATCCCCTGATTCACAAATAGAGCCCACCACATCATACACTTGCTGGCTGTCTGTTGTTAGCCGCACTGGTAAAATTGGGTGGTAAGCTTGGTAGAGAGTTGGGCGGATGAGGTCATTCATAGCGGCATCTACGATGGCAAACTGTTTTTGACCTTGCTGCTTGAGGGTGATGACGCGCGTGAGCAAAATGCCCGTTGGCCCGATCAGAGAACGCCCTGGTTCCATGACGAGTTGGTATTTGGCTGCTTGCACTGGTTGCGCAACGGCCGTTACCCACTCAGCAATTTTTGGCACATCATTTTGCGTGTAGTCAATACCTAAACCGCCGCCTACATCAATATATGCCAGCTTGATGCCCGCTTCGGCTAACTCATCAGCGAGTGTGACCAAGAAATTAGCTGCTGCTATAAAGGGTGTCAGCGTTGTAATTTGTGAGCCGATATGGCACGCCACACCAACGGGTTTGAGCCACGGATGGTTTTGGGCAGAATGCAGGAGGGCAACGGCCGTATTGCGAACAACGCCAAATTTATGTTCGCGCAAACCCGTGCTGATGTAGGGGTGTGTTTCAGCGAAAATATTGGGGTTCACACGTACGCCGACAGCTGCTTTAACTTGTAATTTAGTTGCAATTGTGCCAATCCAACCTAGCTCCATTTCAGATTCAACATGCAAAGCGCGGATGCCAGCTTTGAGCGCCATCTCAATTTCAGGTTTGGTTTTGCCCACTCCCGAATAAATAATGCGTTCAGATGGGATACCGGCTTGTTGGGCTAAATATAGTTCGCCACCGCTGGTGACATCGGCACCTAAACCCATTTGACCCAGCAATTTTAGCAAATGTATGTTGCTATTAGCCTTGACAGCAAAACAGCAGTGGCTGTTGGCTGGTGCGTTTGCAAGATATGCGTGGGCACGCTTGATGAGGTCGGTTTGACTGTAAATATAAACGGGGGTGTCAACGGCCGTTGCAATCTCTGCTAACGGTATTTGCTCACAATAGAGCTGATTGTTTTGGTAGATAAATGGTGTCACGATAAAGGATGAGTGTGTTTTAACGCACTTTCTCGCTCTGTCACTGGCACGGTCAGGAGACCGGCCAGGAACAGTATGCTAATTATTTTCTTAAAACCCAAAAGTCGTTACTACAAGCCTCAAATGTTTTTCTCAACATCTACGAATAGATCGAGATCGTTTCTAAGGTTCTGACCGGTGACTTTTATTGTTACAGGTATTGTTATTCAAGGCAAGTTCTCAATCGTTGGTAAAATAGCAGGTCTCAAATGAATATCCAGAAAATAATACTCCTCTGGCGGCCAGTCGTGAAGTCTTTGCCGTGAACCATCAAGCCCAACTAAGAAAACCTTACCATAATTTGGAATCAATAAATGTTCGCCATCTGGCAGCCACTCCATTGTTGCATAATACTCTGCCTCGCCAAGATAAAGTACATTTCCACCCGAAGAAGGTACTAGATATACACCACTATTGCTAGAAGCCCTATCTTCGCCATAAAAAGCTATCCAACGCCCATCAGGTGACCATGTTGGCCTCCCAGCATCTAATTCAGGTGCAAGTACCTTCTTTTGGGTTCCGTCAACGGCAATCCTGAACAACTGGCCTAATTCTGGTTGTACTGTTTCCTTTTCCCCTATATACGCAAGAAACTCACCATCCGGAGACCAACTTTGGCTTTGTCCTTCCGTCAATAATCTGGATTCGGTTCCATTTGCCTCGATAATGTAAATACTGCTGGTTTGGTCTCCAGTTCCATATAATTCAAAAGCTATTTTTGACCCATCCGGAGACCAGATAAGACAACACTTCCTCCCAATATTTGGTGCCGCTTCAAACTCGAATGGAATGGGTTCCCCTGTATTCCACGGAATAAGGTAGTCACCCGCACCATTGTCTTTAAGCGCTCTTACAAAGATATGTTGGCCATCAGCAGTAAAAGAAACACCAAAAACATCCAGCCAGCCCTCTTTTTCAAATGATTGAACTTTTCCATCCGCCCCAAAGAGAAATAATGTTTGGCGTCCAGGCATACCTGGCTCTCGAGGGACACTCACT
>CAYGMR010000235.1:0-8818 GCA_964350725.1 uncultured Ardenticatenaceae bacterium
AGTAACGACGCCAATACGCTGTGCATCGGAAGGGTGCATCCAAACCGGGTTTTTGTGACTTATTTCGTATAGCCACTTTGCATTGGCACTGCGTGTATGGATTAACGTGGGCAAACGGAAATTGGGCAACAGGAGCATTTCGTCCTTATCGCGATCGATATTGTCAGGGTGTACATGACTCTTGAGTGGCCACGGAATTGTATAGTCGCGCTCCTGCCAGCCCCATGCATACATCGTGGGACTAAAGAACTCGAACTTGCGGCTGGGTGTGCCCACGCCAACTTTGGCCTGGCCATCAACCATAGTGCCAATTGTTTTGTCGTCTTTGTGGATTCTGCCCTGCAAATCGACCTGCAATCCTTTTGAATCGATAGAAAGCGCATCTCGTGCGATTTCTTTAATCTGAAATAGAGGGCTATCTAATTTTTGTTGTTCACTTGCAGATAAACCACCGACCTCTTTTTCATAGGGTGTGTAATTTTCACGGGTGACTTCAAAAGCGCCGAATTTGCGCATGTAGGCTAGCGGTTCAAGCCCTTCAGCAGCCGCGGCTTGTGGCAAACCGGGCACGCTGTTTTCGAATATCCAGCGATAATATTCTGCAACAGTGATGATTTCACCCGGACGATAGGGGCTTGCAAAATGCTTGCGAATGCCGAGGCTGCCGTCTGGGTCCATGCGTGTGGAAAGTTCGATCCAAAATTCGTTTTCTTCCCACACTTCGCCGGGGTTGGCTTCATAGGTGTATTTAACTTTCTGCCCTAATTTTTCCATGGCCACGCGGCGCACCGGTTGGCGGAAGGCGATCCATTGGCCTGCGTGGGTTTCCTGGCTCATGAGGTCGTGGCGTTCGCCCGCATGACCCATCGGCAGCACGTAATCGGCAAACCAAGCGGATTCGTTCCAGGTGGGGGTCAGCGCGACATGGCACTTCATTTTTTCTTCATCTTGTAGTGCTTTGAGCCACATGAAACCGTCGGGATTGATCCACATCGGGTTGTAGACCCGCGTGAAATAGACATCAATGTCGCCGCGTTCTTCTTCGAGGAAATGGGGCAGCAGAAAACTCATTTCGTAATGCGCAAAGGGCCATTCATGGGGTAGTTGCAGTTCGTTCCAGGCTGTGCCGGCTGGGGGCGTGTCGAATGGTTGGGGCACAAATTTATTCCAACTGTTGGCCGAAGTGCCGCCGGGTGTCCCGACGCTGCCGGTGAGCACATTGAGGAAGAAGAGGGCGCGTGCAACCTGCCAGCCGCCCAGGTTGCCGATGCTGGCGCTGCGCCAAGTATGGGTGGCGAGTTTGCCATCACAATTGGCGACGTAATCGGCCGTTTCCCGAATACGTTCAATCGGCACTTGCGACTCTTCAGCGGCGCGTTCAAAGCTGAAATCGGCGTACAGATCTTTGAGCAGGCGTTCAAATTGGTCAAAGGTAGGTGTTTCTTCTTCGATTTCTTCGCGTAGAGCTTGATAGTAGGGGGATAAACGGCCGTCTCTAACCGCCGCCAAGGTATCTTCCCAATTTACCCAACGACGTACAAATTCCTTGTCATACAAATCATTTTGGATGAGATGATTAGCAATTGCCAATAAAACTGTGGTTTCGCTGCCGGGCCAGGTTGGTAACCACACATCACTCATGCTGGCTGTATTGCTGAGGCGCGGATCAAAAGTAATTAACTTGGCACCCTTCATCTTGCCTTCGATGATGCGCTGGGCATGTGGATTGAAATAATGACCGGTTTCTAGATGGCTGGAGATGAGCAAAATGGTGCGGGCATTGGTGTGATCGGGACTGGGGCGGTCGAAGGCACCCCACATGTAGTAACCCATACGCGCACCACTAGAGCAGATATTGGTATGGCTGTTGTGGCCGTCAACGCCCCATGCTTGAATTGCGCGATTCGTGTAGCCATCTTCGCCCGGTCGTCCGACATGGTACATGATGCCATCACGTCGTTTTTGGCGGCTGGCTCGCATTTTGGCGCTAATTTCGTTCAGTGCCTCTTCCCAGGTGATGCGCTTCCATTTGCCTTCACCACGTTTGCCGACCCGTTTAAGCGGGTAAAGGATGCGTTCGGGATCGTAGATTTGATTGTGGGTGGCGGGGCCTTTGGCGCAGTTACGGCCGCGACTGCCGGGATGCATTGGGTTGCCTTCAAACTTTTTGATTTCAAGGCTGGTGCGATCGACATAGGCAAGCAAACCGCAGCCGCTTTCACAGTTAAAACAGACGGTTGGGATCAGCATATATCGGCGGGCGATCCTTTGGGGCCATGCTTTGCCATCCCATTCGACCCAATCGTCCCAAGTTTCGGGCGGCGGGTAGTTGGTTAAACGGCCGTCTGCTTGCTGCACCGGTATCATTTCGACGGCACCATAGCTGGGCAAATCTTCGCCAGCTACATTTGTTACAGCAGTAGCAGGAGGTCGCTGCGGCTCATCTGGCACGCCCATTTTGAGCATGCCTTTTAATATTGAACTGATGTTGCGATTGTAGCTCATAGTTTTTTTCTTTTTCGCTAAGAATTCGGAATTTCTTGGGGGGCCATTACGAAGGCATATTCATAAAAATATAACCCGATGATGGCGCAAATCCCTGCCAATGCACCGAGAATGGGCATGATTGTTGTTAATGGGATTGTGAGCAACAGGAATAGTAAGGGCACAATATGGCCTAATCCGATTGAACCAGCCCAAAAATGGGTTTTATAATGGCCGTTGCGAATCTCATGTGCAGCTTTAGCCGCGACTTCACTGGCGTGGGGAATACTAAACTCGCCAACTAAAGTGATGAAGAGATCGACAAGTACGGCCGTTGCAAAAGCAACCATCGCACTTTTGACTAATGCTTCTGGCATATCAATAAACAGATTTAAAATTAGTAACATGCCGCTACCAGCAATGAAAGCTTGCACAACCAGGTGAAACGGTAGTAGTGGGCTTTGCCACAAATCGCGCCCTTCTGCCTGAGCAAAAAGGAAAGCTGTGTAAACGGCTACGCCCAAAGCTAGGGGGAAACCGATCCACAAAAAGATACTGCGAATGGGGGTATCATAATTAAAAAGATAGGCTCCGATTTCAAATAGCCACCACATGAGCAGCAAAATTGAAAAGGCTATTAATAGCACTGCCCCACGTGTCAGCCAGCTTTTCCATTGTGGGCGTATGAGGATGTAGAGGAAGCGTTCAGGGCGTTCTAGATCTGCTACCAGTAGTAAGGTGGTAAGGCCGATGAATAATAAGGAGAGGAAACCAGAGACAACGGCCGTTAAGCCATCAAACGGCACTAAATCTAAGCCCCAGAGCAAAGCTAGCAGCATAAATAAACCGGTGCCAATGCCTTTTGTCACCAAATAGGCGGGTACAGGCCAGTGCCAAGGGACTTTGTGCTGCGCATTGTAAGAAACTTGCACCATATGTTCGGCCATTTTCGCACCAAACTGAATCGGCCCATTGGACGGGTGCCCTTGTGTTTGTGGGATGCGAACGCTTGTGTTGGATGCGGCCGTTTCCGAACTAGCCCATTTTGTATTATGTGCTTTTGTTTGAATGGATGCTGTCTGATCGTGGTTAACATGACCATTATCTGCATGCAGAGGAATGACATCCGCCCACATGTAGGTTTCAGGGGTGCGTTCTGTGGCTGTGGGATGGAGGGTGACATCTTTGCCATTGATGTAAAACAATTTGGGGGCGGTGCCTTGTTCTGGTTTGCGCACAGTCACGGCTTGTTGGGCTAATGTTTGGCTAATGACCGAATTTGGGTCATTCATGTCCCCAGCAATAATCGCTTGTTCTGGGCAAACCACCACACAAGCGGGCTCTAATCCGACCTCCACCCGATGGGCACAGAAATGACATTTAGAGGCTGTATGCGATTCAGGGTCGATGTAGATGGCATCATAAGGGCAAGCTTGCATACACCCTTTGCAGCCGATGCAAATATTGGCATCGAATTCAACGATGCCATCAGACCGTTGGTACATGGCTTCTGTTGGACAAATGCGCACGCAGGGCGGATTGGCACAATGATTGCAGCGGGTCACTTGAAAATGACGGCGCGAATCGGGGAATGTGCCTGTTTCGACATATTTGACCCAGGTACGATTGACGCCCAGCGGGACTTCATTCTCGCTTTTGCAAGCTGTCGAACAGGCATGACAACCAATGCACTTACGGTTGTCGATCACAAAGCCATAATTTTTGGATTCGGCCAAAATTTCTCCCATAGGTTATGAATGGCTCCTTTAGGCCAATGCAAAAAATAAGGCTCCCCAAAATGAGTTATTTTGGCATTCGCTACTTTATTCACACCAGGATCAATCAGATTATTTGTTATTGGGAATAACTTTGTCGATTGATCTGGTTCGATTTTTGGAATCAGAAAATTGTAAGGTAGTCTACAACCAATAAGAATAACAAGTGAGTAATTTTACAAGATAACATAAATAGAGACCAACCTCATGTCGCCGTTGGTAGGGCATTTGCATATTCAAAATTTTTGCCACGAATTACACGAATTAAAACCGTCAAAATTCGTGTAATTGGTGAAATTCGTGTCGAAAAAAGAATATAACGTTTCGTATCCTTTATATGCAACCCCCTCGAAAAATTGGTAGGATTGGATTGTGTCAGAATTGGCTGGCAATAAAAACCAGAGTCAAAAAGAGGATTGTTTAAATGATTAGATCATACGACCCTGAAAAAGATCAAAAGGCAGCATATCGTATCTGGCGCGAAGTCGGCTGGATAGATAGTGCTAAACAAGAAAAATCTCTTGATAATTTTATCAAAGCAGGAAGATCGTTGGTAGCTGAAATAAATGACGAAGCAGAGTGTATGGTGGTTTCTGCACCAGGCATTTTCCGTTATCTCAATGAAGATTTAGCGATGTCGGTGGTAACGGCCGTTACCACCAGCCGTGTTGCGCGTAAACAGGGCCTAGCCAAAAAACTCACAGCCCAACTCATCGCTGCCGATGCCGCTGAGGGTGCCTTGGTGACTGCCTTAGGTATTTTTGAACAAGGTTTCTACAACCTTTTGGGTTATGGTTCAGGGCCTTACGAACATTGGATCAGCTTCGATCCCGCGCAGCTAAATCTAAAAAAACGTGCGCGTATACCACGAAGACTTACAAATGATGATAGTGCGCATATGCATCACGCCATGCTTAACCGGAGACGGAGACATGGCGCTATCAGTTTGCTACCACCCGAAACAGTTGAAGCAGAGCTAGGGTGGTCAGAGAATGGATTTGGTTTAGGTTATTTTGATGGCCCAAACGCGGAATTAACCCATTTCTTTTGGGCTTCAGCCAAGGGTGAGCAAGGGCCATACACGATTGATATGCTCGCTTTTCAAAATGGCGAACAGTTTTTGGAATTGTTGGCACTCCTTAAAACCCTTGGCGATCAGGTACGCATGGTTAAAATGCACGAGCCGGCAGGGATTCAAATGCAGGATTTCCTGGCTCAGCCCTTCCGTTTTCGCCAGTTAACTGAAAAATCGAACTATGTGAATGTCAATAAAGCAACATCTTATTGGCAGCTTCGCATTTGTGATTTGGCTGGCTGTTTAAAACAGACTCATCTCGCTGGGAAACCGGTTCGATTCAACCTTAACCTGCGTGATCCCATCGCCGATTTACTGGATGATGATGCACCCTGGCGTGGAATAGGGGCTGATTATGTTGTGACTTTGGGCGCTGAGAGCGACGCAAAATTGGGCCAGGATTTCTCTTTACCGACGCTGACAGCCTCGGTTGGTGCGTTTAGTCGATTATGGATGGGCGCTCTTCCCGCCACAGGCTTAGCGATTTCAGATGAATTAGAAGGCCCCACAGAATTGTTGGCTGATTTAGAACGGTTGTTACGGCTACCAGAACCTAAATCGGACTGGGATTTTTAGATATAGATGCAGGGTAATGGGGAAAACGGCCGTTTCCCCATCACCCTGCCCATTTGGTGACGTTAAATTTTAATTGCCTGCATCGTATTCGGCGGAGGCCAGTTTAACACACAGGGCAACAACTTCCATTGCCGCTTCCACTTCAGCGACCGGCGGACGGCTTGGTGAGAGGCGAATGTTGCTGTTGTTGGGGTCTTTTTTGTATGGATAGGTTGCGCCTGCGGGTGTTAGTGCCACGCCTGCGCCTTTCGCCAATGTTACGACCCGATCAGCGACAGGTCTGGTTGTGTCCAGGCTGACAAAGTAGCCGCCTTTAGGATTGGTCCAGGTGGCCAGTCCACTGCCGCCGAGATCCCTTTCCAAAACTTCCTGCACAATATTGAATTTTGGTGCCAAAAGTTTGGCATGTTCTTGCATCAGGCCAGCGATGCCGCCGGGATAACTGTTGAGGAATTTGACATGCCGGTATTGTTCGATTTTATTGGGGCTGATGATTTGCGCGCCCATTAAGTTAGTGAGGTAGGCGACATTGGCGACACTGCTGGCCATAAAGCCGATGCCACCGCTGGCAAAAGTGATTTTGGACGTGGAACCAAAGAGATAGACGCGGTCTGGATTGCCAGCAGCTTCGCAGGCGCGCAGCAGGTTGGGCGGGTTATCCGGGTTGTCGGTCAGATGGTGGACACGATAGGCATCGTCGGCAAATATAGTAAAATCGGATGCGGCCGTTGCCATTTTGGCCAACCGTTCTACAACCTCATCCGATACAGTATCACCCGTTGGATTGCTGTATGTGGGGACAAAAAATATACCTTTAACCGCTGGATCAGTGGCAAGTTTTTCAACCGCATCCATATCTGGGCCATCACTTGTCATTTGCACGCTAACCAACTCAAAGCCCAACTCATCTAAAACGCGGAAATGGCGATCATATCCAGGTACAGTGACAATCATCTTCGCTGGACCTTTTACCCAGGGCTGTGGACTGTCTTTCAAGCCGCGCAACATGGCCCACATCAATGTATTCGCCATAAGTTCCAGACTCGCATTATTGCCGATGATCATTTCGTTTGGCTGCACACCAAGTTGTGTTGCGAATAATTCGCGTGCTTCAGCCAAACCAGCGACACCACCCGGATAATTGCGGATTGCAACGCCACTTGGTGTGACCAGGTCATTTTCATCCACAATAGTCAGCATTGCATTGGATAGATCAAAATCAGCATCGCTTGGCTGTCCGCGCTGCATATTTAATGACAATCCTTTACTTTTTACATTTTCATATTCTTGTTGTAATTCGGCTAATGTGCTCAAAATAGATCATCTCCATGTTTCGTGTGATTGTGAAAAACGACTTCACCCTTGGAATTTTATCACTAGTTTCAAAAATTGTGATAGTGAATTTACACGACTGTTGAAAAGAACTTTTGGTTGCTTTACGGTAGCGGCCGTTTCGTTTATGATTAAGTTCGTCCACATACAAGGTAGGAGTAGTGAAAGCGCGCCACCTTTCTCCTGCAGGTACCTGTAGATATCTATCAATGAGGAATTTAGACATGATACGTAGATTATTTGTTTTAACGTTTTTGTTATTCGTTTTTGGCTTTGTAAGTCAGGTTTCTATTTCACAAGCACGTAATGATCAAAATACGGCCGTATCCTCTGTGGTTATCAATGAAATCTTGGTATCAAATGCATCTGCTTATTTAGATAATGATGCTAAACAATTTTCTGATTGGATCGAACTTTATAACACTGGGTCGGCCGTTAATATCGGCGGTTATTATTTGTCGGACGATCCGGCTTTGCCGTTCAAATATCGCATTCCTGATGGCACCTGGATAGGATCCAACTCACACATCCTCTTTTGGGCTGATGATTTGGGCTATGGCAGGCACACCAATTTCAAACTGAATCATGATGGTGAAACAGTGGTGTTGCATGACAATTTTTGGACATTTGCAGATTCAATTACCTACGATCCACAATTACCGGATATTTCTTATGGTCGTCAAGGGGATGGCAATGCGACTTGGGCTTATTTTGGCGAGCCTTCGCCAGATGCGGCCAATGCTGCACAAGGTATTCTGGATCAAACCCGGGCGCCGCAACCGTTGTTTTCAGTCGCTGGTGGTTTTCATGCGGGTAGCCAAAATGTAGATCTATCTACGCCTTCGGGGACAGCCGATATTCGTTATACAGTAGATGGGTCGATTCCAACCCCAAGTTCGACGCTTTTCACAACCACAATTCCTATTAGCGCAACGGCCGTTCTCAGAGCCCGTGTTTTTGATGCTGATGTGTTGCCAAGTACAACAGCTTCTCAGACTTACCTGATAGATGAAACGAGTACCCTCCCTGTGGTTTCTTTGTCAACAAATCCCGAAAATTTTTGGGACGAAGATTATGGTATTTATGCTGACGGCAATGGCGGCACGCCCAATTGGGAGCAAGATTGGGAGCGGCCAGTGAGTGTCGAATTCTATTTGGAAAACGGCGATTTTGTTTTTCAGCAGGATACAGGCGTTGAAATTCACGGCGGTTGGACGCGGCAGTTGGATCAAAAATCGTTAGGTATTCGTTTCCGTGACAAATATGGGCCAAAAGATTTAGATTATCAGCTCTTTCCCGATAAGTCGGCAGATGAGTTCCGGTCTTTTATCTTACGTAATGGTGGCAGTGATATTGATGTAACCCGCTATCGTGATCCAATGATGCAAAACTTGATCAAAGATCAAATGGATATTGATTACCAGGCAAATCGCCCCGCAATCGTGTTTTTAAATGGGCAGTATTGGGGGCATTATAATATTCGCGAAAAATTGAATGATGAGTATCTAGAAACAAATTACGGAGTTGACCCCAATAACATTGATTTTATCGAAGATGAAAATGAGGTAAAGCATGG
>CAYGMR010000236.1:0-8815 GCA_964350725.1 uncultured Ardenticatenaceae bacterium
TGGTGGCTTCGACCAGAAAATGACCCGACCCCATCGCCGGATCAAGCACATTCAACCGCAAAATCTCATCTTCAAACAGCGCGGCGCTTTTCTGCTGACGTATGCGTGTGTCGCGCACGTTAAGCGTGTTTATTTGCGCTTTGACACGCTCACGCGCCCCTTCTACCAGCGGCCCCAAGGTGTTTTCGACAATGTATTCAACGATGTAGTCGGGTGTGTAGTAAGAACCGGTTGCTTTGCGTTCTCCTTTGTCGGTTGCCAGATAAATTTCGCCCGCCGGACGCCGATCCAAGGGTTTGGCTCTGCCTCGGCTGCGTGCCGCCACCCAGGTCTCAACCCCTTTTTTGCGCACCGTGACCATCTCCTCGCTGGCGACCGCCACACGATATTCCAGCAAGCCTTCATACACAGACCCCAACTGGCGCACATCGAGCGTGCGATAATCGACAGCTTGGAAGCCTTGGAAACGGCCGTCTGTACGCACACGCCGATAAGCCAAATAATCAATCGCCTGTGCCAGATAACGATCGCCGATCACATGATTTTCTAAAAATGGGTGTTGTTGCGGGTCAAAAAGGCCGCCATTGTAACGCGGCACACCTAAATCAGCGTTTAACAAGGCGTCATTCCCGCTAATCAGGCGAAACAGTTCACTCAGGCGATTCCAATGGCGGCGCGCGGTGGCGGGCAGCTTATCCATGCGGCTGCGTTCGCGGTCAATCGCTTGCGCCAGATGCTGCAAGCTGTAGATTTCTTTGTAGGTTTTGTTGTGCATGGGCAGCAAGGCGCGGCTTTCGCCATAAAATAGGAAGAGCAGCCGGTAGAGCAGGTAGAGGCTGTTGCGGTAAACGTTGTCGCGCTGCTGCGCGTCGTTGGCGTCGAGGTCGGGATTGGCGGCAAAAAAGCCGATGATCAGATGTTCGAGCGCACGGTAGGCGTTGTCACGTAAGTCGGCTTCGAGCGCCAGCGCGTAGGCGCGGCTTTGTTCGAGAGCGGCATCCAGGAAAAGTCGACCGTTTTTATCAGCCAAAAAGGATGCTTGGTTGAAAAAGAGCCAGAAGTAGGTGGCAACGGCCGTTGCGCTGGTCTCGTCGGGTTGTGCGAGCGCCGCCAGCAGATCGATCTCAAAGTAGGTTTCCAAGGTGCGTGAGCTGTTTTTATGCAGCAGTCGCCAGAAACGGCCGTTGCTCAAAATGCCCCATTCCAAACCGGTCAAAGAGAGATAGGTGTCGATTTGGTACATCGGATTTTGGTCGTCAAAAATGGGTTGGCGGCCGGTCTTCTTGCTCAGGTTGACTTCCCATTGTTTGACTTCGGCGACGGCCAGGGCAGATTGGGCATAATCATTGCTGTTTTGTTTGGAAACGGCCGTTTTGCGCGCCGCATCATCAGGAAAAAAGAAAAAGTCCGGCTTTTTAATGCCGCCTTTCCAACCTGGAATAACGGCCTGCCCTTCCCAATTTTCATGCCCTAACTGGGCAAAAATAGGCTTGAACCATTTATCTTCAAGCTGGTTTTCATTGTAATGTGGTAGTTGTTCTTTTTCTTGTGCATATAACTCACGCAGCCATGCCAGAAAAGTTTTGGCTTGCACGATGGCGCTGGTCCAATCATTCGTGCGCCGTAAAATGTCATCCAGATAATGATCAGAAAAAAGTGATTGATTGTTGTGGCTGGTCAGTGAAAGGGGTATTTGTGATGCGCTTACGGCCATAAATATTAGTCTCGATATGATGGCAAAAAATATGTTTACTTGATTATACCGGAATCAGCTAAGTTGGTCAGGAAGGTTGGGAAATAACTTCTATAAACACGGACGGAAAGGAATTTTAGAAATTTTTGTTGTATTCTTTTCTGTCCGTGTTTATATTTTTTGCCAACAATTTAATTCAAGAGACTTGTCGCGGTTTACCTACGCGTAGATCCTAAATTAAATTGGACATCGCTCTTATTCGGTGGAGAGGATGTGGAGTTTGGCGTGGGGGATGGTCTCGAAAGACCCAACATGGAATTTCACCGAGAAGCCATTATCCAAAACTGGATAATCTGGCATCTGTTTTTTGGTTTCGATGATGGCGAATTCGACCAGATCGATAAAACGCTCGCGCTCTCTTTTTCCCATCTCCTCCGTACCGTACTTAAATTCATACGGAACAGCCAGCCAATGAACGGCCGCTTCCGGTTCCGCGCATTCGATCAATGCAAATCTTCTTTCATCATCTTTGACGATGATATTACCGGGCTTTTCCCCGCTAATAATTGCCGCAAACGGACTTTTTTCCGCAGACATTGTTTTATCTCCCTAATCGTATTTGGTTTAACTGTGAAAAATATAACAAACGCTATTGTAACATTTTCAAGCATATTTCTGCAATTCATAGTGACGAATTTGTTTAGATTGCCTATAATGACAAATATGTTCCCCTTTTTTGCTGTTTTCAATGTTAGTGTGATCGTACCTACAGTGAAACAGGGTCGGAAAATTATAATAGCATGCGTTTAATAATGACTTAGTAGGAGAATTTCATGAAATTTTTAGGAACAAGTTTTAGGTTGCATAACAAACGTTTAATTTTATTCACAGTTTTTGTATTGATTGCATTACTATTAGTTGCGTGTGGTGGTGGAGCCGACACTTCCACAGAATCATCAGAACAAACAAGTACAGGATCATCTGAAACCGGAGCAGATACAGCAGACGCTGTAGACGCGACTGGTCAAAAAGGTACTTTGCGTGTTGCCATGCAGCCCATCGTCAATATTGATCCGCTCACAATATCTTCTGATAGTGAGGTCTTGGTTGCCAATCATGTCTATGATTACCTGATAGACATCGATCCGCAGTCGAATATCATCCCCCGTTTGGCGACTGAATACAGCGTGTCCAATGAAGGGTTAACGTATACATTCACATTAGCAGAGGGTGTCAAATGGCACGATGGCTCGGACTTCACGGCCCAAGATGTCGTTTGGACCTTTGAACGTTTACGCGATACGCCAGAAACGCCAACTGCAGATCTGTACGCCAATATCGAAAACATCGAAGCGACCAGCGATAATGAAGTTGTGTTTACATTAGCTGAACGCAACGCCTTCTTCCTCTACGATTTGAGTGATAATCATGCCTTGATCCTCAAAGAAGGCACAGAGGATGCTGACACTAATTTTAATGGCACTGGCCCCTTCAAAGTAGACAATTATAGTCCCGAAGACCGTATCCAATTGGTTGCCAACCCCGATTATTTTGTTGAAGGCCAACCAAAGCTGGCGGGTGTCGATATTATCTTCTTTATTGATGATGGTGCGGCTCTTGATGCGCTGCGTGGTGGCCAAATTGACCTGGCAATGCGCATGTCAACAGCCTTGTTTGAAACGCTGCAAGAGGAACCAGGTATCAATACCATGGATATTCCCACTAATGGCTATGATGTCATTCGTTTGCGTTCAGATCGAGAACCGGGCAATAATCCGCTTGTGATGCAGGCGTTGAAGCTGGCAACAGACCGTGAAGCGATCTTTAATGTTGTGCAGGGTGGCTATGGTGCTATCGGTAATGATACACCGATTGGCCCTTTGTATGATGCGTATTACAACCCAGAAATAACACCCCCTGCACGCGATGTGGAACAGGCCAAAGCGTTGTTGGCCGAGGCTGGCTACGCAGATGGCTTAGAATTGACTTTGCATACGCCTGATACCGGTGGACGGCCGGATTTGGCCGCTGTACTCAAAGAACAATGGGCTGAGGCTGGTGTCGATGTTGAGATCAGTGTCGAGCCGGAAAGTGTTTATTATGGCGATGACGGCTGGTTGGAAGTTGATTTGGGTATTACTGGTTGGGGATCACGATCCTATCCACAATTTTATCTAGACACCAGTCTGGTAACGGATGCAAAATGGAATGAATCCCATTTCTCTGATGCTGAATTTGATGAATTGGCGGCAATCGCAGGCACAACCGTGGATGATTCCGAACGTGTTAATGCGTATCATCAGATACAAACCATCTTGAACGAGCGTGGCTCGATTATCGTGCCATACTTCTTCGCTCAATTTGGCGCTATCAGTGACCAGTTTGAGAATTTCCAATTGAAAGCATTTGCGGGTCGTACTGACTTCCGTGATGTTGAATATACGGGCGAATAAGCAAGAAGTAAGCAGCGAGGAGTAGGGAGTAAGAAGCCCTACTCCTTCCTTCCTATTTCTTGCCCAACTAGTTATGACATCTGCACCGATGACGACACCTGTTGCCACACAGCGGCAACGTTTTTTGGGGGGGCTGCGCCATCTCTACAGCAAACCAATCACTGCAATCGGAACAACCGTTTTTCTGTTTTTTTTGTTCTTGGCATTATTTGGGCCATTCATTGCGCCCTATGGTGAAAATGAACAAATTTATGCGGATGCGCGTCAGCCACCCTCAACAGAACATTGGTTTGGTACAGATAATCTTGGCCGTGATGTCTACAGCCGGGTTGTGTTAGGCACACGGGATGTGCTGCTGCAAGCTGGTGTCGGCACGATTTTGGCTGTCATCAGCGGCACATTTTTTGGTCTCATTAGTGGGTATCGCGGCGGCTGGTTTGATGAAGTGATCATGCGCTTTTTTGACAGTTTGCTGGCACTGCCGGCGTTATTGTTGGCATTGCTGCTTTTGGGGACAGTCGGCCGTTCCAGCAACAGCATTTTGGTTGTAATTGTGGTTGTCTACACACCGATTGTGGCCCGCGTGGCACGCAGTGTGGTTTTATCGGTGCGGACGAAGGGCTTTGTGGAAGCTGCGCGGCTACAAGGAGAATCGACCCGTCGCATTTTATTCCGCGAAATTTTGCCTTCTGTTTTGCCGGCGTTGACGGTTGAAGGCGCTTTACGCTTTTCATACGCGATTTTTTTAGTCGCCTCTTTGGGTTTCTTGGGGGTTGGTGTGCAACCACCCAGTCCGAATTGGGGTTTGATGGTAAGTGAGGCACGGCCGTATGTGACACAAATTCCTTGGGCGTTGGCTTTTCCAGCGGCGGCGATTGCGCTTTTGGTGATTGGGGTAAATTTGATGGCTGATGGACTTAAGAGAATTTTGCAGGCTGCAAATTAGGTTCTGTTGACATTTAGGAAATTCACCACAGAGGACACGGAGTTCACAGAGAATTTGAGTAAAAAACTACGAAAACTCTGAGTTCTCTGTGGTCTCTGTGGTTCAAAAATTGTCTAAACAGTGAAATGTCAACACGCCCTAGAAGAAGGAACACGGAGAACATATGGAGTCACACGGAGGAAACGGAGTTTTTGTGGGTCGAACCAGTTGCCAGCCGGTAATTTATAAGGCGTGTAAACGAAAACCGCTCCAAAATCTCTATGTATCTCCGTGCCTTCTCCGTGTACCTCCGTGTAACATTTTTCACTTAAGCCAATACGATTGATATTTATGACTTCTGTATTAAACATAAAAGACCTCACGATTGCCTATAGACAAGATAAAGAAGCATTGGTTGCCGTGCGTGACTTTTCGCTGGACATTCAGGCTGGCCAGACTTATGGGTTGGTGGGTGAAAGTGGGTCCGGTAAAACGACAATTGCGTTGGCGGTGATGCGTTATCTAGGTCAGAATGGTTGGGTGCAGGCGGGCGAGATTGTGTTCAACGGCCGTAACCTGCTCGATCTCTCTACAGCTGAAATGCGCCAGGTGTGGGGACGGGATCTCAATTTAGTGCCCCAAGACCCCTTATCATCTTTAAACCCTTCGATGCGGGTTGGGGCGCAAATCGCTGAAATATTGGAGCAGCATAGTGAGCTAAACAATCGTGCCGCCCAAGCACGGGCCATTGAGTTGCTGGCGATGGTGCGCGTGCCCGATCCGGAACGTGTGGCTGAGAGTTTCCCGCATCAAATTAGTGGTGGCATGCAGCAGCGCGTCTTGATTGCGATGGCCTTAGGAACAGAGCCGCAGTTGTTGGTGTTGGACGAACCGACGACGGGTCTGGATGTCACAACACAAGCAGCGGTGTTGGATTTATTCCGCGAATTGATCGAGGCGCGCAACACAGCAGCGCTGTATGTGACCCATAATTTGGGTGTTGTGGCGCGGATTTGTGATCGTGTGGCGGTGCTGTATGCGGGTGAATTAGTCGAAGATGCAGCGACGACACAGCTTTTTCATACGCCGCTGCATCCATATACGATCGGTTTGATCGCCAGTGTACCGCAAGTGGGACAAACAAAAGGCCAGATTGAGTTACAGGCAATTCCTGGTCAAATCCCACCTTTACAGGAGCGTCAACCACAAGGCTGTGTGTTTGCCCCGCGTTGCCGTGTGGCAGTTGATAAATGTTTTTCCCAACGGCCGTTTCTTGAAAAGACAACAGATGGACAGATGGTGCGCTGTTTTCGGTGGCAGGAGATTGCTGCGGGTGAGATTACGGTTTTGGAGAAGGAAACGGCCGTCACTACTGCTGCTCGCGGTCAAACAAAAGAGGCTGTGTTAACCCTGCATGAGTTACAAGTCTATTTCAAAATGAATCGCTCATTTGCTGATGCGATTCGTCGACGACCTAATGCTCAGGTAAAAGCTGTCGATGGGGTCAATCTGCATTTAGAAAGTGGACAAACGTTAGGCATTGTTGGCGAAAGCGGCAGTGGCAAAACCACGTTGGCGCGTGCTGTCATTGGGTTGGCGACACGCACGGGCGGCGAAGTTGATTTATTGGGTGTCAATTTGCCGCCGGGTTTAAAGCAACGGCCGTTAACGACACGGCGCAGATTGCAATATGTTTTTCAAAACCCAGAAGAAGCACTCAATCCTTATTTAACCATTGGTGAGACGTTAAGACGGCCGTTTATGACCTTAGCGGGAAAAAATCGGGCTGAAGCTGATGTCGAAGTGCCCAAATTGTTGGCGGCAGTCAGCCTGCCTGAAGATTATGCACAAAGGCTTCCGAACCAATTGAGCGGTGGTGAAAAACAACGTGTCGCCATCGCCCGTGCCTTTGCGACGAATCCAGATTTATTGTTGGCCGATGAAGCTGTTTCGGCTCTTGATGTGTCGGTGCAGGCATCGATCCTGAATTTGTTGCACGCTTTACAAGCCGAGCACCAGAATTCGTTGATCTTTATTTCGCACGATTTGGCGGTGGTTGGCTACTTGGCCGATCAAATCGCGGTGATGTATGTTGGTCATTTGATGGAGGTAGCAGCAGCCGATGATCTGTTTGCAGCGCCATTCCATCCCTATACTGAAGCATTGCTTTCTGCGATTCCCAAGCTCGATCCAGACGCCGAACAAAACCATATCCGCTTGGATGGTGATGTGCCTAGCCAAATGAATTTACCCAGCGGCTGTCCTTTTCATCCACGGTGTCCGCGCTATCTGGGTGATATTTGCCGAACCACGATACCACCTTGGCAAACCACACAAACTGGCAAGCGTATTTTTTGCCACATCCCCCTGGCCGAACTGGAAACAAGTCAGATCCGAGAGAGTGTTGCCTAATGACAGCCTATATCATTCGTCGTGTTGGCTTTATGGCCGTGACTTTGCTGATTACTTCCATGATCGTATTTTCGATTACGCAATTATTGCCGGGTGACGTGGCGCGTGTCGTGTTAGGGCGTGAAGCTGGAGAAGCACAACTGGAGGAGTTTCGCGAAGAGTTTGGCTTAAATGATCCGCTGCCTGTGCAATATGTGCGCTGGCTGGGCGATTTTGTGACGGGTGACTGGGGCGTGTCCTTGAGTACGCGCCAAGATATCTTCCCGCTGGTGATGGGGCGCTTACGCAATACGTTGATGTTAACGGCCGTTACTATGTTTATTGGTGTACCTTTATCTGTTTTCCTAGGGGTGATCGCGGGGCTAAAAGAAAACAAAACCGCCGATAATGTCATCAGTATCGGCTCTTTATCGGTGGTGGGCTTGCCGGAGTTTGTGACAGGATTGGTTCTAATCGAAATATTTGCGCGGCGTCTAGGCTGGTTTCCGGCCAATTCATCCATCCCACCCGATTCAACCTTTCTGGAAGCGCTGCCCATGCTGATTTTGCCGGCAATGACAGCCACGTTGGTCTTATTAGCCTATATTGCACGTCTCACCCGCGCGGGTGTCGTTGAAGAACTGCGCAAGCCGTATGTGCGCACAGCCACGCTCAAAGGCATTCCCTATCGTTCAGTCGTGTCTAAACATGTTTTGCGTAACGCGCTGATGCCGACTATAACTGTGATCGCAATCAGTTTCGGCTGGTTGATTAGCGGTTTGATTGTGATTGAAAATGTATTTAACTATCCTGGATTGGGGCGTTTGTTGGTGTTTGCCATTGACCGGCGCGATTTACCTTTATTGCAAGCGGTTACAATGGTGACGGTTTTAGGGTTTGCGTTAGCGAACTTGTTCGCCGATTTGTTTTACGCCTATCTTGACCCGCGCATTCGTTTGGAATAATTTTAATCCTGTAAAGGGAGTAATATGAAACATCAGAAAATTATCTTCGTTATTATTATTTTTGTTTTAGGCCTGTTAGGGTTGCGACAATCAAGAACTGCGGCTGCTGAAGCGTGGCGCGGTAAGGTTGAGCCAGCTATTTTAACAACGGCCGCGAATGGTCGATCCGTGGAATTTGTTGTGATAATGCAGGAACAAGCCGACTTGAGCCCAGCGGCTTTGTTAGCGACTAAGGCGGAGAAGGGGCAATTTGTATTTGATGCGTTAACGGCCGTTGCCGATCAAACACAAACTTCCCTCCAAAACGACCTTGATTCAGAAAAAATCCCTTATCAATCCTTTTGGATCACAAATATGCTGCTGGTAGAAGGGGATACGGCCGTCATCC
>CAYGMR010000237.1:0-7842 GCA_964350725.1 uncultured Ardenticatenaceae bacterium
AACAGGGCATACAATTCGGCCGAAGAAGCACTGTCGCCATCGACACCCCCGTATGATTGTTCAAAAACGAGTGTTGCGGAAAGGGGAAACGGCCGTTCGGCTGCAAAACGTGCGCCCAGGAAACCCGCCAAAATCATGACACCTTTGGAATGCAACGGGCCCCCCATTTCCACCTGGCGTTCAATATCAATCACTTCCCCCTTGCCCATACGCACGCGGGCTGTAATACGGCTGGGTTTGCCAAACAGTGCCTGGCCAGTTGCATAAACCGCCAAACCATTCACCTGACCAACCACAGCACCACTGGTATCAATCAGCAATGTGTCACGCAATATATTCTCTTGTAGACGGTCACTGACACGGCTGCGACGGTATCTTTGCGCCTCTAAAGCTCTCTCCACGTCTGCTACACGAACTAACTCATGGGTTGACTCTCCCGCCCAATAATTGGATTCGCGCATTAAGTCGCTCATCGTCTGCATGTGGATAGACAATTTTTCAGCATCGCCCGCTTGCCGCGAACTATGTTCAATGATGCGCGCAACGGCCGTATTCTCAAAATGGCGTAAATCTTCTTTCCGCGCCAATGCTGCGATCAACTGCGCATAAGCCAAGTTGTTTTCTGGCGTTCGCGGCATATCATCTTCAAAATCGGCCAATACCTTAAATAATTCGTTGAAATCAGGCTCATATTGACATAACAAATGATATAATAAGCGATCACCCAATAAAATCACTTTCATATCCAGTGGGATGGGTTCAGGTTCCAATGAAACCGTGCTGACAAGGCTATATGCTTGCCCCAGTGATTCAATGCGGATTTCGCGTTTGCGCAAAGCATGTTTTAAGCCATCCCAAGCATAGGGTTGGCTCAATAATTTGCGTGCATCTAACACCAAATAGCCGCCATTAGCACGATGCAGTGCACCCGGCTTAATCAAGGTGAAGTCGGTGAGTAGCGCACCCATTTGAGAAACATGCTCCACCCGTCCCATCAAGTTTGGATAACGTGGTTGGTCTTCATCAACCACCGGTGCTCCTTGTAAATTATGATTGTCAATAATTACATTAACTTGATAGCGAGTGTGAATTTTGATGGGTTGCGATGCAGCGACACCCATCACTACCTGTATCTTTGATTCTTCCTCATCTTGAAGAAAAGCAGATACATTCTCAATCACATCTTTACGCACAGCATCCAAATAGGCCAAAACGGCAGGCAATGCTGCATAGGTCTCGTGCAACTCAGCAAAAAGCGGCTCGAGGGCAAAATCGGCAACTTTGTTATTTAGCTGTCTCAATTTCTGCTGGGCTTCACGCTGCCAATGCGGAATTTGCTGCATGATCGCTTGCAAACTATCTTGCAAGGTCAACACTTGGGTTTCAACTTCTTGTTGTTCAGCGGCTGAAAACTGCAAAAATTCGTCGGGACTGACAACCTTGCCATCCTTCAGTGGTGCAAAGGCAAAGCCGTTTGGTGTTTGTATGAGCGCGATATTGAGGTTTTTGGCACGCTCACGCAAATCTTCCAAAGCCTGACTCTGGTGGCTTTTATATTCCTGCTCTAGCACTTTACGTTGCGCTTGATATTCATCGCTGGTGAATGCAGCCGGTAGCACTGTAAACAATTCTTCTACCATTTTTTGCATTGTGACACGTAATTGTTCCGCATATCCAGGTGGCAAGCGCAGCGCACGGGGCTTGTGTGGCTGGTCGAAATTGAAAACATAACAGTAATCGTCAGGCACAGGTTCTTGCATGGCACGCTGCTCAAGATATTGACGAACGGCCGTATATTTTCCAGTACCTTGTGGACCTAAAACATATAAGTTAAACCCATCGTGGGCCATGCCGGTAGCAAACTGGATCGCTGACAAAGCGCGATCTTGGCCGATTATCTCTTGTCCATCTTGTAGTTCGGCTGTGGAATTAAAATCAAATTGAGTGGGATCGCAGCGCCGGTAAAGCTGGTCTGCTGCCAGCGGTTGCAATTTATTCATATTACTCCCCTGTCAATTGGCAATTGGCAATTAGGCAATTGGCAATTAGGCAATTGGCAATCTTTAATTACGTATGATCATCGTGGCGCAGCAAGAACCTTGCAACACTTTTTCAGCGATACTGCCATAGACCCATCGACTGATACCAGAACGGCCGTGGCTGGACATGACAATTAAATCAATCTGCTGCTCAGCGACATAATCAATAATGGCATTGGCTGCGGATCCGCTGCTGGACAGTACGGCCGTTGTAATCTCCAACTCAGGCAATTCTGCGAGTTTTGCTTTTAAGTAAGCATCGGCTTCTTTCCGTTCGGCGGCTTCGATCCCAATAAATACTTGATGCATCGAAACTGTCTCAAAAACAACATGTGCCGGTTCAAGGACTCGCAACAAATGCAGCTTGGCATCCAAAATTTGGGCCAAAGCGACAGCCACAGGTAAGGCGCTTTCCGCTAATTCAGAGCCATCTAAAGTTACAAGCAGTTGGTTATATTGAAACAGCTCCCGCTCTGCTTTCGAGCGCATGATAACGATGGCGCAAGGCGACTGATGCAACACTTTTTCAGACACACTGCCATAAACCCAACGACTCAAACCAGAACGGCCGTGGCTAGACATCATAATCAAATCGACAGCATGGGCTTCGGCATATTGCACAATATCATCCGCGGCAGAACCATATTCACAAACCAAATTGATATGCATATCATCTGGGAGAGTCGAGCGCATATCGCGCAAATAGGCATGTACACGATCTTCACCCATACGACTCATTTCAGTATAGACTTGTGGGTCTGCGGTTAGCAGCGTGAGCTGAGGTGATACACGCAGCAAAGTTAATTTTGCCGACAGCGCAGCTGCCAACTCTACGGCAGGCTGCAGGACACGTTCTGCAAGTTCAGAACCATCCAAAGGAACAAGTATATGTTTAAACATGGTCCAGCTCCTTATAAAATTAGTAGTGTTTATTTGTTATTAAATCTAGAGTGTCGTTCTACACCCTATTTTTAGCTCGTATCAATCACTGTATCAGGTTGTTCTGCGGCGAAATAATCCAGAAAATCAGTTACGGTAATAATTCCAACGAGTGTGCCCTCATCAACAACCGGTAATGCACCAAATTTATAGATACTGAGCATACTAGCAGCACGATAAGCAGGCGTTTCTGGAGCGACAGTCATAGGATTAGGTGTCATACAACTTTCAGCATTGACTTTGTCTAACAACTCTTCATCTTGCCAACGGCCGTGCAATACAATTGGTGAATTCATTACCAAGCGGATATCTCGATCTGTGATGATGCCAACCAGCTTACCATTCTCCAAAACCGGCAGTTGGCGGCACCCTTCTGTTTTCATTAACTCGATCACGTGGCGCAGCGGTGTGGCTGGGGTGACGGTATATGGAATTATGGTCATCATGTCATTTACAGTCAGCATAACAATTTCCTTATGGATTTCTGAAAGACTCGAAGTGTTTAGGTAAACCACAATGGGTCTAAATAGATGTACTTATTTATAGTTTAATACAAAATACGGCCGTTGCTGCATGGCGAATGTCATAAGATTAAGATGACATTCTTCGGGATTTTAGAAAAAGAAGCATGAGCTAAACAACAAAAAGCATTGCCTGATACGCAAACGCTGGCTACACTTTATAAAAATATATAACAGTAGGTGAAATTAAATGGCTAAACGAAGAAAAAAATCAACGAAAAGTACGTCTGAAAAACGTGGTACAAATTGGCTGCTTATTGGCGGCTTAACCATCGGTGGTGTGATTATCCTATTTGCACTACTTTACTTGGCACTGCAAGAGCCTGAAACACAAACATTGGCTGAATATTGTGAAAGCAACAGTGAAAATTGTGCCACGCTTGGCGCACAAGATGCACCCATTACCCTCGTCGAAGTTTCTGATTTTGGTTGTCCACATTGCCAAAATTTCCATCAAAACACGGCGGGTGCTATCAAGGATATCTACGTCAATAACGATCAGGTAAAATGGGTATTTTTACCCTATGCACTGCGTGCCGAAACTGTGCCAGCCGCAAATGCAGCTATGTGTGCAAATGAGGAAGAAAAATATTACGAGTTTGCCGAGGCTTTGTTTAATTTAGATACGCAAGTAGCCTTGACGCGGGATGGATTTCTGGAGGTAGGGGCAGCGATTGGTTTGGATGAAGATTCTTTCACGGCTTGTTTGATAGACGGCCGTTACAACAGCATCATCGGTGATAATCAGGCTGCCGCCCGTTCAGCACGTGTTACTGGTACACCAACCTTCTTTATCAACGGCCAAACCTTGAACGGCGCCCAACCTTTCTCCGAATTCCAACGTGTATTTGAAAGCTATCTGAATTCATAAACAAAGAGGCATTATCCATGACCCTTCCTGAAAATTGGCAAATTCGCGTTATCCAACTCCTGGCTCTACCCGGTCTCGTTGTTGCCTATTATTTATGGCTGTTCCACAATGGCACATTGATGACAACTTGCGGCGTGAATGCCCTGTTTGATTGTGGTCAGGTCAGTGGCCCAACCGCCCCTTACTCATCGATAGGCCCGATACCCATTGCCCTGATTGGCATGATCGGGTATATCGTCATCTTTTTGTTAACCTGGCTGCAAGATTGGGTGACTTTCATTGACGATTATATGCCGGAATTGATATTTTCTGTGGTAGGATTGGCTTTTTTGATCACACTTGGGTTAACTCTATTAGAGTTCTTCGTCATCCACGCTTTCTGTCAATATTGTCTGATATCAGCTGGTATTATCTTGGTGATGTTTATTCTGGCGATCTTGTATTTGCGCAGCGGTCGAAAAGATTAGTTAAGCGATCTTTACAAATTTATTTGATGTAGCCGCGGTATTCTTTCCGCGCATAGAACACCCGGTAAGGATACCGCGGCTACAAATTGTAAAGGAGTTGATCGCTGTTTTGAACCATACCTAAACCATTAACTTATCTTCGAACGCTTACCCAGGATGTTGCTGAGTCCTAAAGGAAACCGCAGTTCAATCGTTATGCGATTCCCAAATAGTTTCTGCGGTTTATCTAACTGCTTGCCAGCATTTCGAGTGCATCTCGATTTGTCAAAACCACCCGTTTGCGTCCGATTGTAATAAAGTCTTGTACTTTGAACTCATTTAATGTTTGCGTAACTGTTTCTCGATAAGTGCCTAACATCTCACTAAAATCTTGGTGTGTATACCCGCGAATTTCAGCACCACCCTGTTCAGTGGACAAACGCAGTAACAAATCGGCCAAACGGGCTGGAATACTCTTAAAAGCAATATCTTCGAGACGCGTCTCCAAATCTGAAACACGTGAACCCATTGTTTCTAAAAAGCGAAAAGCAACATCAGGTTTATCACGTAAAAGCCGTTCAACATCCGCACGACTCATCACACACAACACACATTCATCCACTGCCTGGGCAAACGTATTATGCATACCCTGGCCCACCAAAGACATTTCGCCAAACATCGCTCCTGGGCCCAATGTCGCGACGACCAATTTCTTGCCATTGGGTGCCAGCCGATAAATCTGAACTTGCCCTTTTTTGAGTAGAAAGAGCACCTCGCCGCTATCATCAGGCATGTAAAAAATTTTGCCTGGTGCGCAGGTAGACATGGTGATTTGCCGATCTAATGCAACCAGCTCATTAGGGCTTAAGTCGCGAAATATCTGAATGTTTGAGAGATGATTAAGTTTTTGGGTCTGCATCAAACGCTGTCCTCGTAGGCAGCACAGCTATACGGAGCTTCACGGAGGGAAACAGGATATTTTCCTCTTTTCCTCCAGCAACAGTGTTGCCCAACGCAGTTACCTAACTCCGTTTGTCCTCCGAGTTCCTGTCCTTACCTAAATTATTGTTTCTGTTCTGCTGTTAGACGCTTTTTGGTGGGTGGTTCTTACGGGTTTTTATGGGTTTTTCCCCACGAGCGCGGCTTGTAATTTCTGGCACAGGTCGGCACGGTAGGGATTGCCTAATGAAATGATACGGCCGTTTAACACAAAAGTTGGAATTGCAAAAACTTCTTCTGGCTGTTCAACAATCGCCACATCAAGCATTTCCACCGCAATCTGTGGGAATTGCGGTTTAATATCCGCCACAATGCGCCGCGACTCTGCACATGTCCAACAATCTTCGCTCACATACACCTGCAATTTAACCATGCGATGAATGTTAACACGCTTTTGGGGATGGGGACGTAACAGATATTACAAATGATGCCGACAAATATTGTTACTATTTCTGCCCCGAATTGCGCGGATTCCATGAATTATTTTCGCCCAACTCAAATTCGTGACAAAAACACATTCTACAACAAAGGCAAACTAAATTTAACAATTGCGCCACCTTCAGGAGCATTTTGCGCCCAAATGCTTCCCTCATGGGCGACAACAATTCCCTGGGCAATCGCCAAACCAAGGCCCGCCCCTCCCGTAGCACGACTACGCGCTTCTTCACCCCGATAAAATTGGTCAAATACGTGTGGCAAATCAGCAGGATTAAAGCCCGGGCCACTATCCTGGACGGTTACTTCTACACGGGTTGGCTGGCGTACGGCCGTTACCCAAACACGCCCTCCATTGGGTGTATATCGAATTGCATTACTAATCAAATTATCCAAAACGCGGCCCAATTTGGTCGCATTGAGCGGTACCAAACCCACAGCAGAGTCAACTTGACCCGTTAAGTCGATCTCTTTTTGGGCGGCTACTATTTGAAAACGTTGTAAACAATCCGAAATAAAATCACCCAAGACATAGGGCGATTTTTCCATACGAAAACTGCCCGCATCTAATTGCGCTAACTCAAATAGATCATCAATGAGCTTATTCAAAGCCATCACATCGGTGCGAATATCCTTATAAAATCGTTGTTGTGTCTCTAGATCATCAACCATGCCATCATTCAACGCTTCAACACGCACACGAATGCTAGTCAAAGGGGTGCGCAAATCGTGTGATGTCCAGGCGATTAAATCACGACGCAAACGATCTAACTCAGCTTGTTGAGCGGCCGCTTGCTGCAACTGGTCAGCCATCCCATTAAATACCTGACCGACTTGTGCGATTTCGTCACGGCCGTTTACCTCAGCACGCGCACTCAAATCACCCGCAGCCACTTGCTGCGCTGTCGCGGCCAAATTTTGCAGATCGTCGGTCACACTAGCAGAGACAAAAACGCCAAAAGTGGCCGCGATAATGGCCGCAAAGAGCAGCAATACGCCGCTAAGAATCAAATCATGTTGGCTGGCGAACATTTGCTGCTGCATCACGCCAACATTAAACAAGGTCAGCAATGCGGCCCAAATATAGGTGAGGATTAAGGTGCGCGCCAGAGAGGTTGAGCGTGCCCAGCCACGCCGATATAACCAATAGCCGATACCCAACGATAACAACGAAGTTACGGTAAGTGTGGTGACCAAAGCGATTGTTTCAGCGGCCGGCGGCTGCATAAGCACATTGAACAACAACACGGCCACAGCCAGCGCTAACAAGATTCCAGTGAGCAAAATAAGCCAGGGTGCACGCTGGATCCAGGTTTGTTGTTGGTGTTTGTTTAACGTTTCAACCATATCACTATCTCAATTTTCCAACTTGCGCGCCTTTCAACGCATCAGTAATTCTGCTTTTCTCGAACCTGTTGGCAAGCTGACTGACTATATATCTATTGCGGTGGTTCAAATTTATAACCAACTCCCCACACAGTCATTAAACATTGCGGATTGCTGGGATCTATTTCTAATTTTTCGCGTAAGCGGCGAATATGTACGGTGACGGTGCTGGGGTCTACATATTCCGAAAAACCCCACACTTTCTC
>CAYGMR010000237.1:7900-8814 GCA_964350725.1 uncultured Ardenticatenaceae bacterium
TTTGAGGCCATAAACCACAACAAATTAAACTCTGTCGCTGTTAGCTCAAGTTCTTCACCGCGCACGGCGACTAAACGCGTAATTGGGTTGATTGACAGTTGGTTGAATGTTAACGGCCGTTGCTCCTGACCATCCAATTCAGCTTTATGTGTGCGTCGTAAGACCGCTTTTACCCGTGAAACCAATTCCGCCGGCGAAAACGGTTTGGTCACATAATCATCAGCACCTAATTCCAGCCCGTAAATACGATCCGTTTCTTGACTACGCGCAGTGAGCATAATTACTGGCACATCCGTTTCTGGGTTGTCCTGCAGCCGGCGCATAATTTCAAGGCCATCGATTTGTGGTAACATCACATCCAAAATCACAAGCGCTGGCAAATCATTTTGAATCGCTGACAATGCCGCCTGTCCATTTTGAGCCTTGCGCACCTGAAAGCCATCGCGCTGCAAATAAAGAGATACAACTTCAACAACTGAAGGCTCATCATCAACAACCAGAATATCACCAAATTTTGTCACATCGCTGACCATGTCGTCACCTTACCTCATATATGTTACAGAGAAATTAAGAATGCGTTTCAAAAGCTGGCAAAAAGATTGTAATCTTTTTGTAATCCACATCACGTCTATTTTAACATATAATTGTTTATCTTTATATTTATGTTTAATGGAAATGGATTTGACAATTGTCGTTTAATACATGCACTCGGTACATAATGTTTTTATAAAAATTGTGCACCGGGTACCCAAATATGCGAGGAAAATGCGAAAAATATATTTGTTTTTGCTCTTACTGCTGATGTTTATGTTAGCAGCCTGCAGCAGTCAGCCTGAGCCAGCCGCGCCGGTTCAAGAAATTCAGGCAGAACCAGCAGTGCAAGAAGAGGCTCCCAGCGAAGAAACAGTTCCAAC